>CAIYYE010000503.1 GCA_903930395.1 uncultured beta proteobacterium | reverse complement strand
CTTGGCCGGAATGCCGCAGCCGGTATCGGCGATTTCCAGAATGACTTCGCTGGCCTCGCGGCGGGTCGTGATGGTGATTTCACCTTGTTGCTCGATGGCCTGGATGGCATTCATCAGCAGGTTGAGGATGACCTGCTTGATTTGCCCGCGGTCGAGTTCGAGCAGGGGCAGGTCCGGCGCCAGTTGCTGCCTGAAAGTGATCTGCTTGCCGCGCGGCTTGGTGGCGAGCAGCAGGCTTTCTTCGAGCAGGGGGTGAAGGTCGGTCGGGGCGGTCTGCAGCGGCTGCGGGCGGGCCAGGTCGAGGAGGCCGGTGGCGATCTTGTTGAGGCTGTCCACCTCGCGCAGGATGATGTCGCCAAACTCCTTCCACTCGGCCGGGTCCTTGCTGTCCTGAAGGTATTGGACGAAGCCGCGGATGGAGGTCAGCGGGGTGCGCAGTTCGTGCGCGATGCTGGCCGACATTTCACCGATGGTGGCGAGCTGGCTGGCCCGTGCCACCTGGTTCTGCAGCGCCCGGTTTTCGGAGATGTCGCGCAGCACGGTGACGGCACCCAGTTGCTGGCCCTGGCCATCGTAAAGCCGGCTGCTGCTGGCAATGATGTTGAGCGCGCCTTCGGCCAGCGGATAGTGGAGCTCGACGGTGCGATGCTGGCGGCCTGTCTGCAGGGTGTCGATGAGCAGGCTGGAGAAATTGGCGTCGGGACGGAAGAGATCCATGTACGGCTTGCCGGTCACTTCGCTGGCACTGTAGCCGAGCAAGGTGCAGGCGGCCGGGTTGACGTAGGAAATATTGTGTTGCGAGTCGATGGTGATGACGCCATCGACCAGCGAATCAAGGATGTTGTTGTGCATCGAGCGGGTTTCCAGCAGGGAGCGCGCCAGATTGTTGATGGCTTCGATGATGACGCCGATTTCTCCTTCAATCGGCGGAATCGGATGATTCAGGTCGAAGCTCAGTGTTTCAAGGCCATGCCGGATTTTTTCGATATCGCGCGTCAGGTGGGCGATGGCGAGATAGACGAAGAGCAGCGAAAGGATCAGGCCGAGGAAGGTCAGCGCATAGACGGTGGCATTTGCCGTACGGGTCTGCTGCTCGATGGCGTCGAGCATTTCATTGGCCCAGACATAGCCGACAACTGCCTCGCCCTGATGCAGGGGGCGCATGGCGTTCATGATCTGGCCACGTACCTGTCGGCCACTGACCGTCATCGCCATGTCGTCATCCATGACGCGCCAGCCCGGATGCTCGGGGGGGATGGTCATGCCGACGGTGTGCCCATATTGTTCACTTGGGCCGTAGGTGACAATCGCATTCAGTTCCTGGCTGAAATAGCCGACGCCGACCTCCTGGAAAGCCGTGGCTATGGTGTTGGTGTAGGTCTTGAGGCGTGCGTTGAGATGGGCCAGGCGGGCTGCCTTGTCATCGGTTCCGCCCTGGTAATCGGCGAGCAGGCCGGAAAAGCCGCCCTGTTCCTGCAAATGCTGTTCGAGCAGCGCGGTGATGCCTTGCAGATGCGTGCGCTTTTCTTCGAGGATGGCCTCGTTGCCACGCCCCTTGACGACATAGCCGGTGGCGATGATCGGCAGGCCGACCAGCGGCATGATGATCAGGAGCAATCGCGTACGCAGTGTTTTGGGCCAGGGGCGGCGAAAGAAGTGCAGCAAGGAAGAGGTACTCCGTTGAGCGAAGCGGGTGCAGAAGCCAGCAATTCTGGCACGGATTTGATATTGGATCGTTAGCAAGCGATGTGCCCGGTATGCGATGATGAACCGGATTCTTGCAATCAGGCGGTAACACGGAGCGGGCATACTGCCGGCTTTTCGAGAGAGGGCGATCATGGAATTGCTGCTGTGGCGCCACGCCGAGGCGGAAGATGGCGATGACGACATGAAACGGCGTCTGACAGCGCGCGGCGAGAAACAGGCGCGGACCATGGCGGCCTGGATACTCGCGCATCAGCCCAAGGATCTGCGCATCATCGCCAGCCCGTCGGTGAGAACCCAGCAAACGGTGGAAGCCTTGAAGCTGCCTTTTGAAACGAACCGCAAGATCGGGCCCGAAGCCTGTGTGTCGGAACTGATTGCGGCATCGGGCTGGCCGACGGCTCAGGGCTCTGTCCTCATCGTCGGCCACCAGCCCTCGCTCGGCCGCATGGCGTCCCTGCTGCTGGCCGGCCATGAGTCCGAGTGGAGCATCAAGAAGGGCGCCTTGTGGTGGTTGAGCAATCGCGTTCGCCGGGGCGAGACGCAGACCGTGCTGCGCGCTGTCCTGCCGGCTGAATTGCTGGACTAGACAAGGCGAGCGCTTTGCCGTGAAATAGTCTCTTTGCATCGACGGATG
>CAIYYE010000502.1 GCA_903930395.1 uncultured beta proteobacterium | reverse complement strand
CGGTGCGATGACGTAATCTTTGGCTGACATGATGTTTCCCTGAACAAAAACAGATAGACGAAATTATCCCATGCCCGACACCGACAAGTACCGAATCGAGATTCAACCCATGCCGCAGTTCATCCCGGAGCAGTCCGACCCGGAAAACAGCCGCTACATTTTTGCCTACACGATCACCATCAAGAACATCGGCAGCGTCCCCACCCAGCTCGTTTCCCGGCACTGGATCATCACCGACGGCAACAACGAGGTGCAGGAAGTGCGCGGCCTCGGCGTCGTCGGCAAGCAGCCCCTGCTCCAGCCCGGCGAAAGCTTCAGGTACACCAGCGGTTCGTCGCTGACGACGCCGATCGGCACGATGAAAGGCAGTTACCAGATGGTGGCCGAGGACGGTACGCATTTCGAGGCGGAGATTCCGGAATTCGTCCTGGCCAGCCCGCGCGCCTTGCACTGAGGCCTGCCTTGAACGGGGTCAAAGCCGCTAAAATAGCGGCCTGAACGACCCATAACTCTGGATATTTGTCCCATGTACAAGGATTACTTCCGGCTTGGCGAGATGCCTTTCTCGATCGTGCCGGACCCCCGCTTCCTGTTCATGAGCAACCGCCACCGGGAGGCGCTGGCTCACCTGCTCTACGGCATCCAGGGCGAAGGCGGCATCGTCCTGCTCACCGGCGAGGTCGGCACCGGCAAGACCACCGTCTGCCGGTGCATGCTTGAACAGTTGCCGGACAATATTGACGTCGCCTTCATCCTCAACCCGCTGATGAGCGCCGAAGAGTTGCTGCAGACCATCTGCGAGGAATATCACATTGCCGTGGCAGCCGAGCGGCCCGGCATCAAGGCCTATGTGGACGCCATCCACCACTGGCTGCTGGAGGCCAATGCGCATGACCGGCGCGCCATCCTGATCATCGACGAAGCGCAGAACCTCAACCCGCTGGTCCTTGAACAACTGCGCCTGCTGACCAATCTCGAAACCAACAGCCGCAAACTGCTGCAGATCATCCTGATCGGCCAGCCGGAGTTGCAGGAAATGCTGGCCCGGCCGGAAATGCGCCAGGTCGCCCAGCGCGTCATTGCGCGCTACCACCTGACCCAGCTTGCCCCGGAGGAAGTCCGCGCCTACGTCGGGCATCGCCTACGTGTTTCGGGCGCCGCCCAGGTCATTTTCCCCGATGCCTTGTGTGACAAGCTGCATCGTGCCACCGGCGGTGTCCCCCGATTGATCAATCTGGTCTGCGACCGGGCGCTGCTCGGCACTTATGTCCAGGCCAGGCAGGAGGTCAATGCGGCCACGCTGCGCCAGGCCATTCACGAAGTGGTCGCGGCCCGTCAGCCGACCCGTCGCCCCTGGCGGGCCATGGCGCTCGGCGCCGTGCTCCTGGGCTTGGCTGCCCTGGCAGCGACGACGGCCCCCATGAGCGACGCCTTGAGCGATTGGCTTGCACCGACTGCCGCCAGGACAGCGCCCGAAGCCGCCGTCAGCCAGCCCTCGCCGGCCGATCAGCCGCGGGCGGATGCTGCACCAGTGGCTACAGAAGCCGGCCCGGAGGCGAGTCAGGGCAAGGACAACGCTTTGCCGCTGGCCGGCATCGAATGGCCAGAACAGGTTGCCAGGACAGATAGCGAGATGCTGGCCTTTCAGGCACTCTTCAAGCGCAGTGGCATCGCCGCCGCCAGTTCGTCCCGTGGCGGCAACTGCCGCCTGGCCGAAGCGCACGGCCTGCGCTGTTACGCGGCGCGCGGCGGCATTGCCGATCTCCGCCTGCTCGACCACCCGGCACTGCTCCGGCTATCCGACGCCAGTCGCCGTGACTATGCCGCTACCCTGATCGGTCTGGAACAGAAGACCGCCCGCCTGCTGGTCGGCACCGAAGAACGCCGGGTCGCCCTGGTCGACCTGGCCGAGGCCTGGTCGGGAAACTTCATCCTGCTCTGGAAGGCACCGGCAGGCTTCGGCGAACAGCTGGCACCCGGCCAGCGCAGCCCGGCCATCCTGTGGCTGCGCCAGGCCATGAGCAGCGTCGACGGGATCGCCGACAACGGCTCGTCCGTTTTCGATCCGGAACTGGCCCGGCGAGTTCGCGCTTTCCAGCTGGCCGAAGGCATCCGTCCGGACGGCTATGTCGGACCGGTCACCGCCATCCGCATCGGGGCCCGCAGCAACCCGGGCGGCCCCCGCCTGAGTAACAACAAGGAGGGCTGAAGAATGTCCTACATTCTCGACGCCTTGCGCAAATCCGAACAGGAAAGGCAAGTCGCCGCCGGCCGCGGCGCCGGCATGCTTTTCCCCGTCGCCACGGAAACACGCCCCGGCATCGGCCGCAAGCTCATTCTGCTCATTGCCGTTGCCCTCGTCCTGACCTTGGGCCTGAACGTGTGGTCATGGTGGCGCCTCTCGGCACCGGCCAGACCTCTTCCGGCCAGCCCCGCTCCAGCCCTGGCGGCAGCGCCGCATGACGCACCAGCCGCCGCCCCGAGCATCAGCCCGGGCGTCACCCCGACGCCCCCGCCCGTCCCGGTTCAGCCTGTTGAGCCGCCCGCTGTTGCACCTCTCCAGCCAGCCGAACGCAAGCCAGTCGTCGCCGCCACCCCGAAACCGGCAGCCCTGCCGGAGAAGCCGGCCCGGGTGGCGCCACCACCCCCCATCCAGCCGCCCGTCGCCGAACCAGCCGCACGGCGCGAGGCATCGGGCGAGAACCCGAAAGGCTTGCCGAACGTCAGCGTTTCGGGCTTCATCAGGGATGAAGCGACGGGCAATATGGCGATCATCAACGACAAGCTGGTGCGCGAAGGCGAAGAGGTTCTTCCGGGCCTGCGCCTGGAGAAAATTGACGGCGAACAGGCCGTTCTCAATTACAAGGGCCAACGCTTCCGTCGCTGAGGCTGGCATTCTTACCAGCCATGAGTCTGAAACAGAGCTACACGCTGATCGCACCGTTCTACGATGCCGTGATCGCTCGGGCGACCTGCAGCGCGCGGGCAAGGAGCCTCACTGCCCTGCGCGAAGAGTCCGGCCGGGTCCTGCTGGCCGGTGTCGGCACCGGGCTGGACATGCCGCACCTGCCCGCCCGACACCACTACGTCGGCCTCGATCTGACGGCCGCCATGCTGAGACTAGCCTTGGCCCGTACCGGCCATGTCGATTTCGCACCGGTCCAGGGTGATGTACAACGGCTGCCTTTTGCCGATGCGTCTTTCGACTGCGCCGTACTTCACCTGATTCTGGCCGTCGTTCCTGAACCGGAAGCCTGCTTCGCCGAGATATCGCGAGTCCTCAAACCAGGCGGCCAGATACTGATTTTCGACAAGTT
>CAIYYE010000501.1 GCA_903930395.1 uncultured beta proteobacterium | reverse complement strand
CGAAACCTGGCCGGAACAGGTCATCCACCTTTCGGTCCAGGCCAATACAGTGAACTGGGCGGCCGTGCGCTTCTGGCAGAAAATGGGCGTCCAGCGCATCATTTTGTCGCGCGAACTGTCGCTCGACGAAGTCGCCGAAATCCGTCAGCGCTGCCCCGACATCGAACTCGAAGTTTTCGTGCACGGCGCTCTGTGCATTGCCTACTCGGGACGCTGCCTGCTCTCCGGCTACTTCAATCACCGCGACCCGAACCAGGGCACCTGCACCAACTCCTGCCGCTGGGATTACAAGGTCAGCACCTCGGATGGCCAGCCGGCCAAACTGCTCAAGCAGGATCAGGAAATCCTGCTCGAAGAAAAGCAGCGCCCGGGCGAACTGATGCCCATCGAGGAAGACGAGCACGGTACCTACATCCTCAACTCGAAGGACCTGCGCGCCATCGAGCACGTCCATCGCCTGGTCGAGATCGGTATCGATTCGCTGAAGATCGAAGGGCGGACGAAGAGCCCCTACTACGTGGCGCGGACCAGCCAGGCCTATCGCCAGGCCATCGATGACGCCGTCGCCGGCAAGCCGCTCGACCCGGCCCTGCTGCGCGAACTCGAAGGCCTGGCCAATCGCGGCTACACCGACGGCTTCCTGCAGCGTCACCACGATGTCGAGTACCAGAACTACCTGCGCGGCAGCTCGGAATCGGACCGCAGCCTCTATGTCGGTGACGCCGTGGCTTTCGACACGGCGCGCGGCCTCATGGAAATCGAGGTCAAGAACCGCTTTTCGACCGGCGACAAGCTGGAATGTGTGCACCCGTCGGGCAACCATGTCTTCACCCTGTTGCGCATGGAAAACCGGAATGGCGAAACAGTGACGGTCGCACCCGGTAGCGGCCATCGGGTGTGGATTGATTTGCCGGCCCTGTACACCAATTCCTTCGTCGCGCGTTTTGTGTAAATCCCCTTAAAAACAAGCTCATTTAATTTTGTGCACCGCAGCAATTGCGGTAATATCCCCGTCATGAGTCAAGCCGCCAGCCGCATGCCCCTGATCGACGCCCTCAAGGCCGTTGCGGCGCTGCTCGTCCTGCTCAACCATTTCTCGTCCTATGGCCCACTGGCCGAGGCGGCGCGCGAGGCCATGCCGGCCATCGCCAACTGGTTCTTCGAGTACGGCCGCATGGCCGTCCAGGTCTTCCTCGTCATTGCCGGCTTTCTCGCGGCGCGCGGCCTGTCGGCGCATGGCCAGGCGCTGGCGGTCTCGCCGCTGCCGCTGATCTGGAAACGCTATCTGCGGCTGGTCATCCCCTACCTGGCCGCCATCGGCCTGGCCATCGCGGCGGCCGCCATTGCCGACCAATGGCTGGACGACGAGGCGATTCCTGCCCGCGCCACCTTCAAGCAATGGCTGGCCCACGCCGTTTTGCTGCATGGCATCCTCGGTTTCGATGCGCTGTCGGCTGGCGTCTGGTACATCGCCATCGATTTCCAGCTCTTCGCGCTGATGGCCGTTCTGCTCTGGGCGGGTCGCCGCAATGTCATCGCCCCGGCCCTCGTACTGGCCACCGCCCTCGCCTCGCTTTTCTGGTTCAACCGTGACGCGAGCTGGGACAACTGGGCAATCTACTTCTTCGGCTCCTACGGTCTCGGCGCGGCGGCCTGGTGGGCTTCCGACCGCCGCCAAATGTCGGCCTGGCTGGGCGTCATCGCCTGCATCGTCATTGCGGCGCTGGTCGTCGATTTCCGGCTGCGTATCGGGCTCGCTCTGGCCATCGCCCTGCTCCTCGGCTTCAGTCGCCGTAACGGCATTCTCGAGCGCTGGCCGAACGCCCGCCCGCTCGCCTTCCTCGGCCAGATTTCGTATTCGATATTCCTGGTGCACTTCCCGGTTCTGCTGCTCGCCAACGGGCTTTATGCCCGCTTTGAATTCGAGTCGCCCCTGTCAGGCATGCTTGGGCTGATTCTGGCAGTGAGCGCCAGCATCGTTGCCGCCACGCTGTTTTACCGCTGGATCGAAAGTCCGGCCGCCAGCCAGCGCATTGCGGCCGCGCTTGGCACGCTTTCGGCCAGCCTCTGGCAGTTTGCCCAGCGCGCCGGGCGACTGGCCCGACGCGCCATGCTTGGCGCCTGAGCGCCCAAAACCCGCCTTAACTGCCCAGCTCGCTCCGTCCGCGGAAAAACGCCAGCGCCTCGGGATTGGCCAGTGCCTCGACATTTTTGACCGGCCGGTCGTGCACCACGTTACGCACGGCCAGTTCGACAATCTTGCCTGACTTGGTGCGCGGAATATCGAGCACCTGCACGACCTGGGCCGGCACATGGCGCGGCGTCGTGTTGTCCCGGATCTGCTTCTTGATGCGCTCGATCAGCGCCGCATCGAGTTGATGCCCCTCCTGCAGCTTGACGAAAAGCACGACGCGCACGTCATCGCTGCGCCCCGGCGGCCAATCCTGACCGATGACCAAGGCTTCGAGAATCTCCGGCAACTGCTCGACCTGGCGGTAGATTTCGGCCGTACCGATACGCACGCCACCGGGGTTCAATGTCGCATCCGAACGCCCGTAGATAATTACCCCGTCATGCGCGGTCAGTTCCGAGAAATCGCCGTGGCACCAGATGTTGTCGTAGCGCTCGAAGTAGGCAGCGTGATACTTCCTGCCGTCTGCGTCGTTCCAGAAGCCGACCGGCATGACCGGAAAGGATTTGGTACAGACCAGTTCGCCTTTTTGCCCCCGAACCGACTGGCCGATGTCATCGACGACATCGACCGCCATGCCCAGCCCGCGACACTGGATTTCGCCGCGATAAACGGGCAGCACAGGATTTCCGAGCACGAAGCAGGAAACGATGTCGGTGCCGCCGGAAATCGAGGCGAGCAGGATATCCTGCTTGATTTCGCGATAGACCCAGTCGAAGCCCTCAGGCGACAAGGGGCTGCCGGTCGAGAACATGGCGCGCAGCGGGGCAAGGTCGTGGGTCTTGCCCGGTGTCAGGCCCAGCTTGGCAGCGGCATCGATGAATTTGGCCGAGGTACCGAAATGCGTCATCCTTTCGGCTTCGGCGTAGTCGAACAGGGCCTTGCCACGCGCCGCGAAAGGCGAGCCGTCGTAGAGCAGCAGCGTGGCGCCGCAGGCCAGTCCGGACACCAGCCAATTCCACATCATCCAGCCACAGGTCGTGAAATAAAAGAGGCGGTCACCAGACCGCACATCGCTGTGCAGTTGATGCTCCTTGAGATGCTGGAGCAGCACGCCACCATGTCCATGAACGATGCACTTGGGCACGCCAGTGGTGCCGCTCGAGAACATGATGAACAGCGGATGCGCGAAGGGCAGCCGTTTGAAAACCACTTCTGCCGAGGATCCGGTGGCAGAAATTTCATCCCAGCGCAGGGCATGGGCGATCTTGCTCGTATCCGCCGCATCATTCAGGTAGGGCACAACCACAACCTTGAGCAGCGACGGTATTTGCGTGACGATTTCCGCATTTTTGACCAGACAATCGACTGGCTTGCCGTTATACCAGTAGCCATCAACGCAGATCAGCACTTTCGGCTCGATCTGGCCGAAGCGGTCGAGCACACCCTGCACGCCAAAATCCGGCGAGGCCGATGACCAGATGGCCCCCAGCGCCGTCGTCGCGAGCATGGCAATCAATGTTTCCGGCAGATTGGGGAGATAGCCGGCGACCCGGTCGCCCTCGCCCACCCCGGCGGCGACGAGGAACTGCTGGAAGCGGGCAACTTCGGCGTAGAGCTCGGACCGACTCATCCGCCGCTTGACCTTGTCCTCCCCCCAGAAAACCAGCGCCTCGCCATCATCGCGCCGCTGCAGCAGGTTTTCGGCGTAATTCAGCCGGGCCTCGGGAAACCAGCGGGCGCCGGGCATTTTGTCGGCGTCGAGGACGATTTGCGTGCCTTTTTCACCGACCGCACCGCAAAAATACCAGATCTTGCTCCAGAAAATCTCCGGCTGATCAACCGACCACTGCCAGGTGTCGCCATACGACCCCTGCCCCATGGCCTGAATGAATTGCGCCATCCGCGTATCCCCCACGGTCAGCGGATTCGGTTGCCACAGCGCTTGGGCTTCGACGGCTTGGGTCAAGGTGTCACCTCTTCGACAATTGATGAATATTCCGAGATTAACAGGTGCAATGGCCCGAAGATTGTCGCCTGCAGGACAAAGCCCTGGCAACTGGCTGCTAAGATATCGCCCATCCGTGGCGCGCAGGCATGCCACTACCAACCCCATCAGGAGTCCAGCCCATGTCTCAAGTCGTCCTCAGCGAAACCCACGGCAAGGTGGGTCTGATCCGCATCAACCGCCCGGAGGCGATGAATGCCCTCAACAACGACGTGGTCGATGGCATCGGCGCCGCCATCGACGCCTTCGAGGCTGACGAAAATATTGGCTGCATCGTCCTCACGGGTAACGAAAAAGCCTTCGCCGCAGGGGCCGACATCAGCTTCATGAAAGATTTCGACTACATGCACGCCTATCAGACCGACTTCATCACCCGCAACTGGGAGCGCATCAAGACGACGCGCAAGCCGGTCATTGCGGCGGTGGCCGGCTTTGCCCTGGGTGGCGGCTGCGAAATGGCGATGATGTGCGACATGATCTTCGCCGCCGACACGGCCAAGTTCGGCCAGCCGGAAATCCGCCTCGGTACCCTGCCCGGTGCCGGCGGCACGCAACGCCTGCCCCGCGCCATCGGCAAGGCCAAGGCCATGGACATGTGTCTGACCGGTCGCCTGATGGATGCCGCCGAAGCCGAAAGATCCGGTCTCGTCGCCCGCGTCATTGCGGCTGAGCAATTGCTTGAGGAAACATTGAAGGCCGCGACCACCATCGCCGGCTTCTCTCTGCCAGTGGCCATGATGATCAAGGAATCGGTCAATCGCGCCTTCGAGTCCTCACTTAACGAGGGCCTGCTCTTCGAGCGGCGGGTCTTCCATGCGGCTTTTGCGCTGGAAGATCAGAAGGAAGGGATGGCCGCCTTCGCCGAAAAACGCAAGCCGACTTTCAAGAATCGCTAAAGACTTCATCAGGGCATAAATCTTTACCGGAAACCCCTCGCAAAGACCCAATTTTGCAGGGGATTTGGCACAATTCGGGATGCTCGAAACCAGCCTTCCACCGTGCCCGACCAGCCGCCTGTGCGGCGCCGAATCTCCCGAGCTGATCCGCACTGAAGTACTGGCTGACCTGTTCGAGGCAACGGCAGCGCGAACGCCTGACAAGATCGCCTTGATTTTCGCCGGGCACCAACTCAGCTATGGCGAACTGAATGCTGCGGCCGACCGCGTCGCCTCCCGCCTGATTGCTGCAGGCGTGCGCCCCGGACAGATTGTCGGTCTCTGGCTGCCACGTGGCATCGACCTGCTCGTCATGCAGCTCGGCATCGCCAAGAGCGGCGCAGCCTGGCTGCCTTTCGATGCCGACACGCCCGTTGACCGCATCAAGGTCTGCCTCGATGATGCGGATAGCCCCGGCCTTGTCACGGTGACCAATATCGATGATCTGGGCCACCACTGCTGGCTGGCCGCCGAGCTGCAGGCCACCCATCCCGGCCCGCTCACTCACCGGCATGACGTCCGTCCGAGCGACCCGGCCTACGTCATCTACACCTCCGGCTCGACCGGCAAACCCAAAGGCATACTGATCCAGCAGGGTGCCATCTGCCATTTTCTGCGCAGCGAAAATGCCGCTCTCGGCATCAACGAACACGACCGCGTCTATCAGGGCTTCTCGGTCGCCTTCGACATGTCCTTCGAGGAAATCTGGATCAGCTACCTGGTCGGCGCCACGCTCTGGCTGGCCCCGAAAGATGTGGCCACCGACCCCGAGGCCCTGCCGATTGCGCTGATCGACAACCGGGTCAGCGTCCTGCATGCCGTGCCGACGCTGCTCGCCCTATTCACCTGTGACGTGCCCGGCCTGCGCCTTATCAATCTGGGCGGTGAAGCCTGTCCGCAGGCCATCGTCGAACGTTGGGCCCGTCCCGGCAGACAGGTTTTCAATACCTACGGCCCGACCGAGGCCACGGTCTCGGCCAGCCTGGCCGAACTGCACCCAGGGCAGCCGGTCACCATCGGCCGGCCCTTACCGAACTACAACCTGCTCATCATCAATGCCTCCATCGAAAACGGACTGCGCCTGCTGCCGCAAGGCGAAACCGGCGAACTCTGCATTACCGGCCCGGGCGTTGCCGCCGGCTATCTCGGTCGACCGGATTTGACGGCCGAAAAATTCCTGGCCAACCCATGGGCCGTCAACGACCATGAAGGGCGCCTGTACCGCACCGGCGACCTCGCCCGCATCGACGAAAGTGGCCAGATTCACTGCCTGGGCAGAACTGACGACCAGGTCAAGATTCGCGGTTTTCGCGTCGAGCTGGGTGAAATTGAAGCCGCCCTGACCCGCCAGCCCGGCGTCGGTACGGCCGCCGTCATCCTGCGTCAGGATGACGGCATCGAACGCCTCGTCGCCTATCTGGTCGTCGAAAACACCGAAACAATCACCGGGCCGACGCTGCGTGCCGTGCTGGCGACCAGTCTGCCGCCCTACATGGTGCCCTCGCATCTCGAGATGCTGGCCGAAATGCCGCGTCTGACGTCCGGCAAGATCGACCGCAAGGCCCTGCGCGCCCGTCCGTTGGATCTGCCGGCCGGCGACTCGGACACGCCGGAATCCCCGGCCGAAGAAATCCTCTTCGCCGCCCTGGCCCGCCTCTTCCCCGGCCAGGCCATCAAGCGCGAGGCCGACTTCTTTGCCGATCTCGGTGGCCACTCGCTGCTCGCTGCCCGCCTCGCCTCGACGCTGCGTCAGGAGGCACGCTTTGCCGGCTTTTCGGTGCGAGATATCTATGTTCATCGGCGTATCAGACTGATCGCCAACGCACTGGGCGCCACGGCCGAAGTCAGCATTGACGCCAGCGCGACCGCATGGACCCCACCGCCGACCCATCGCCGCTGGCTGTGCGCCATTGCCCAAGGCTGTGTGCTGCCACCGCTGGTCGGCCTGCGTATGGGCCAATGGCTGGCGCCCTTCTTTACCTACCACTATTTCACGGGCGACCCGGGTGACTCGATAGGCCGTGCCGTGGCTATCTCGGTCGGTGTTTTCCTCATCGCCACGCTCCTCAGCTTCGTCTTCGCCATCATCGGCAAGTGGCTCATCGCCGGCCGCCTGAAAGCCGGCAGCTACCCGCTCT
>CAIYYE010000500.1 GCA_903930395.1 uncultured beta proteobacterium | reverse complement strand
GTACACGCCCGCGACATCCTGGTCTGCTTCCATAGCCGCGCCGATTACCTGGGCAGCCCGAAAGAAGGCGTCGCGGCCGTTTCGCTCGACGGTCAGGTCCTGGCCATGAACCGCAACGGAACCGACCTGCTCGGCATTCGCCAGGTTGACGCCGTTCGGCGCGACTTCTCGATGGTTTTCGAAAGCAACCTGTCAGCCCTCATTGACCGTCTGCGCCATACGCCGCAAGGCAGTTACGAGATCAATGTCAATGGCAAGTCGCTGCATGTCCAGCTCCGCGGCCAGCTGCCGCCGCTGACCGTGGCCGGCCGGGTCTACGATGAGCCGGCGACTATCCGCCCGCCACGCCGCCCCGAAGCGGCTGCCCCCAGCGGCCCGACCCTGGACACCCTGAATACCGGCGATGCCCGCCTGCAGGCCGCCATCGAGCGCGCCCGACGCATACTCGGCAAGGACATTCCCATCCTCATCCAGGGCGAATCGGGCGCCGGCAAGGAAATGTTCGCCAAGGGCTTCCACAATAGCGGCCCGCGCGGCAGCGGTCCCTTTGTTGCGCTGAACTGCGCCTCGATTCCGGAAACCCTGATCGAGTCCGAACTCTTCGGCTATCAAGGCGGCGCCTTCACCGGCGCCCGCAAGGAAGGGGCGCCCGGCAAGATCCAGCAGGCGCATGGCGGCACCCTCTTCCTCGACGAAATCGGCGACATGCCGCTCAACCTGCAAGCCCGCCTGCTGCGCGTATTGCAGGAACGTTGCGTCACACCGCTGGGCAGCACAAGGGCCATTCAGGTCGATATTTCGCTGGTCTGCGCCACCCACCGCAAATTGCGCGAGGAAGTCGCGCGCGGCGCCTTCCGCGAAGACCTTTATTACCGCCTGAACGGCATGAGCGTAACCATGCCGGCGCTGCGCGAACGCACCGACATCGGCGCCCTGGTCGCCAAGATCGCCGCCTCGGAAACGACGACGCGCAGCCTGCAGGTACGTTTCTCGGAGAAGGCCCAGCACGCCATCGAAAACTACGCCTGGCCGGGCAATATCCGCCAGTTGTTTAACGTCATCCGGGTTGCCATCGCGCTGCTTGACGACGATGAATCAGTCATCACCGAAAGCCACCTGCCGGAAGAACTTTTTGAAACCGTGATGGCCACCGCCCCCCACGCCCAGCCCGGTTTCGACCCATGGGCCGCGGCACCGCTGGAAGGCGCCAACAGCATGGACGCCATTGGCCGCCAGGCCGCCATGCGAGCACTCGATGCCGCTGGCGGCAACATCTCTTCCGCAGCCCGCCAGCTCGGCATCAGCCGCAACACGCTGTATCGCAAGCTGGGGCGGATGTAGGGGAGGTAGTTATTAGTCGGTAGTTGTCAGGGGTTGGCAAAAACCAGCGGACTCCGCGTCAACGCGACGCTGACAATATAAGCGTAGGCGAGCAGGGCCAGCCCGAGGTAGCGGGCGCGGATCGCCCGTGTCCGGCCGCGCTTGAGTGCCATGGTGCCGAGCAGGATGTAGGCGATGAGGCCACAGAGTTTGGCGGTCAGCCAGCCGTTGACGAAGGGATACTGGCCGCTCAGCCAGGCCATGGTCAGTGCGCTGCCGAGCAGAATGGAATCGACGACATGCGGCAGGATGCGCGCCAGGCGGTGCCGGCCCAGCGGCGATTCACACAGCATCCACCAGCCGCGCAGGCTGAAGCCGAGACCGCTGAGGACGACACAGGTAATGTGCAGGTGCTTGAGGGCGAGATAACTCATGGGGTCGTCAGTCTGGCCTCGATGTCGGCCCGGTGGTGATGGTAACGCCGGATGGCGCCGAGCAGGTTCCACCACAGCCAGGCGTTCGCCGCGGCAAAGGCAAGGCCGGCCGGCCGGGTGAGTAGCGCCGGGAAGAACTGGGCGGCGAGAAGCAAGGCCAGCGCGGCGGTGTAGGCAAGCAACTGCCGGTGCATGCCGATTTCGGGAAGAATCTTGTTCATGGCCGGGGCTGGCACTTTGGCCTGACCGGCATTCTGCAGATGCATCCAGGACAGGAATGGAACGATCTTGTAGAGCATGCCGGTGATGAAGGGCAGGAAGCCGCCGGCCATAAGCAGCGCACCGAAGATCAGCGTCCAGCCATCGAGGTCGGCGGCTGCCGGCCATACTGCGGCGGTCGCCAGCAAAATCAGGGCAAGGATGGTGGCGATCAGGCCGAGCTGCCAGTAGCGGTAGGTGGCATCCGGCCGGGCTCGCCGGCGCTTGCCTTGCAGGCGCAGGGTCAGCCCGGCGAAGGCGATGCCGGCCAGCGCGCAGCCCAGCTGCCCGAGGCGGGCGAGCCAGGGCCAGTCGGCAAATACAGCGACACTCCAGAGCACCAGCATGACCAGCATGAAATTCGGGAACCCCCAGCCGGCGCGGGCCGGGTAGCCGGGGGTGAGCTGGAACATCGGTACCACGGTATATGCCATCGCCGCGAGCAGGACGCCGGCCCAGCCGCCCAGGCCCCAGCCGGCATGCAGATCGGCCAGCGCCATCAGGGGAATGGACCAGCCGCCGGCCAAGGCCAGCGCAAGGAAGACGCCGAGGCCGACAACGCCGGCCAGACCGAACAGGGCCAATTTGATGCCACGAATGGTCGGGCTGGTATTCGCTACGCCGATCAGTGCACGGGCTGTCACGGCGAGAAAGAAGAGCGCGGTCAGGCCCAGCACGAAGGCGGCACTGGCCAGCAGGACGGGCATGCCCGCCATGAAGCCGGCGGCCAGCAGCAAGGCCCCGGCCGACAGGCCGGGATGAACGATGCGGGCGACCGTCAGGGGATTTTTCAGGCTGGCCCCGGCGACTACGGGCAGGATCTGGATCAGGGCGCCGAGCATGACCTGAAGCATGAAGCCGATGGTGATGAGATGCGTCGCGGCCAGCGCGCCGGGCGTCCACCGCGAGGCGAAAATATCCGGTCCTTCAAAGGCCACGAGCAGACCGGCAAGTACAGCGAAGAGCGGCGCGCTCAGGAAGAAACGCAGCGGCGCCGCGAAGGGCGGTGCGTTTTCGAAGGCCAGCATGGCTTGGGCGAGGCGCGACTTGAGGAAGACCGGATCAGCGCGAAATCAGGATTTCGAACGTGCCGTCCGGCAGCAATTCGGTTTCGTAATCGTGACCGTTCTGGCGCAGCACCTTGTAGAGCGGATGCGGCTCGCGAAAGAGCAGGAGCAGCATTTTCTCGCCTTCCTTGAGGGTATCGAGCATTTCCATGGTCGCCACGAAGGGGCCGGGCGGCTCCATGTAGCGGGCATCGACCACATGCGGCGTCTTGGCATGGCTCATGGCTCGCAAAGCTCCGTTTCCAGCCTTTCGAGAACGGCCGGCACTTCAGCGCTCAGATGCTGGTCGCACATCGGGTAGAGCATGTTCTCCTCCTTCATGTTGTGCTGCTGCATCATGATGACCAGGGTATCGGCCAGCCCGAGATAATCGTCGGCATTGGCCGTTTTCAGGGCGGCGAGCGCATCGTCCATGAGGCTGCGCAACTGTTCGTGCTCCATGCGCATGACCTGGGTCGGCCCCATGCGCATGCCGGTCTTGGCTTCGAAGGTCGGAAACAGGGTCTTTTCCTCGCTGTCGAAGTGCGCCAGCATGGCCGAGCGAAAATGCCCGAAAGTGACCTCTGCCAGCGCCAGGTTTCCCTTGCCGACGGCCTGTTCGGCTTCGGCAAACAGGTCATCGCAGCGGCGATGGTCTTCGGTCATGAAACTGCGTATGGTGGTCATGAGAGGCTCAAAGGCTAACGGAAGCCCATTCTCGACGGAGCCCCCCAGGGCGCACCTTGACCGCCGTCAAATCCCGTTCAATCAGCCGCCGCAGAGACCCACCTGCAGCTCATCGAACCAATTGATGAAGCGCTGCACGTCGGCGCCCTGATAGATGGCCCCGTGCTGCGGGCAGAGCATGTCGATCTCCAACTTGGAAACCCGCTCGCACCAGGCTCGCTTGGCTTCATTGGAACCCATCCAGCGACGATGGAAGCCCTCGGCGTGGCGGATGTGGGCATCGAAATCCTCCACGAACAACCCGCTCTCGCCGGCCGGCAGCAAGGCCGCCCCGACGTCGCCGGAAAACAGCATCCTGGCCGCCTTGTCGTACAGGTGAAAGTTGCCCGAGGAGTGCAGGTAGTGGGCCGGAACGGCTCTCAGTGTCAGGCCGTCGAGCGGAATATCAGCCCCTTCGTCAGGAATCGACACGAAGGTTTCGGCGGAACCACCAAAATGCGGGATGAATCCGGCCCACATCCAGCTGACGTAGCAGCGCATCTTGGGATTGAATTCCAGCCACAGGGCGAGCGACGAACAGGTGTCGGGGTCCTGGTGCGATGCAAAGACACCGATCAGTGCGAGGGGGTCGAATTCGGACGAGAGCGCCGAGAATACCGCCGGAAAGATTTCAGCCCCGCCCGGATCGAGCAGCAGCCCCTGGCTGCCATGGGTCACCAGATATTCATTGGTATCGATCAGGAAATCCGGCCGGTCCGGGTCGCGAACGATGGCCACCCACTTGTGATTGCCATCCTGAAAGATCGTCTTGGTCGTCTTCACACATCCACTCCCATAAGCTCACCTGCCGGTAAAAAAGGCTGACCGGCGCAGCGCTTCCAGCGAGGTCCGGATTTCTTCGACGACCCCGTCGAATTCACCCGACACCTGCGCCAGCGATGCGGCAAAAGACTGTCCGTAAGCCGCCTCGATTTTGGCCGACTTGGCCAGCATGCCGCCCAGCTCAACCAACTGGAAGGCATCATCGAGCGCCCGCTTGAGCTGTTTGCGCAAAACAATCAGATGCTGGGCATGCTCAGCATTTCTGCTCTCGCGTTCGGCCAGCACCTCGACCAGCCGCCGGTCCCGTGACGACTCGACGGCCTGATGCAGCAGCCGGGTCTGACGGATGTCCTGCAGCACATGCGAGACTTCAGAGACGCAGGCATGGATCAGGCGGGTCAGCCCCACCATGCTGTCGCGCAGATCCTGGGAAAACACCCGCAGTTCATGCGACAGCACGCCAAAGCCACGCGCTGCCGTACCGGCTCGCTTGGCAAGAAAGATGGCGTTGAGTGCCATGATGTTGATCTTGAAGGCGACCCCGACAATCGCCTTGATCTCTTCGTTGATGCGCACGATGCGCAGGAGGTCATTCCTGGCCTGCTGCGCCCACGCCATCCCGCTGGCCTGCGCAGGACCGAAGTTCGTTCTGTCATCCATATCCGCTATTGTCGGCTATTTTTCGTGCACGTAGGTGCCGGGCGCATCGGCCAGGGCCGGGAACTTCCGGTTGGCTGCCGGGTAGGCATCGACGAGGTCGCCGGTCCGTTCGCCAAGCCAGCGGGTCCAGTCGTCCCACCACGTTCCCGTCTTCTTCTCCGCCCGGTCAAACCAGTGTTCCCAGTGCTCATTGCGTTCCGGCTCACCGATCCAGTAGGCCCGCTTGGGCGGATTGGCCGGCGGATTGACGATACCGAGAATATGACCGGAGGTCGACAGAACGAAGCGCACCGGCGCCTTGACGTTGATCTGCTTGCGGATGCGATAGCACTGCTTCCACGGCGCGATATGGTCGTCCTCGGCAGTCACGGCGTAGAGGGGCTGCTCGATCAGGTCGAGATCGATGGCCTGATCGGCAATGCTCAGCCTGTCCCGCTTGATCAGGTTGTTCTGTAGATACATCTCGCGCAGGTAATAGGAATGCATGGCCTGCGGCATGCGCGTCGTGTCCATGTTCCAGAACAGCACATCGAAGGCGGGCAAGGATTCGCCGAGCAGGTAGCTGTGCACCCAGTAATGCCAGATCAGCGGATTGGAGCGCAGAAGGCGGAAGGAACTGGCCATTTCACTGCCGTCGAGGTAGCCCTTCTTGGCCATCGACTCCTCGAGCGCACCAATGCAGGCCTCGTCGATGAAGACATCGATGTCGCCGGGGTGGGAGAAATCCGTCAGTGTCGTGAACAAGGTCCAGTGGGCGACCGGCAGCTTGCCGGCGGCGAAATGCTTGTTGGCCCAGGCCATGTAGGTGGTGACCAGCGTCCCGCCGATGCAGTAGCCGACCAGATGCACCTTGGGCACCTTGCAGAATTCGGTGGCGACACGAACAACCTCGTTGACGCCTTCAAGCAGGTAATCGTCGAAACGGATATCGGCCAGATCCACCCCCGGATTCTTCCAGCTCGTGATGAACACCGAGAACCCCTGGTCGGTCAGATGCTTGACCATGCTCTTCTTGGCCGTCAGGTCGAGGATATAAAACTTGTTGATCCACGGCGTGATGATGACGATGGGCATCGCCCTGACCTTGGCGGTGGTCGGCGTGTAATGGATGAGCTCGACCAACCGGTTACGGAAGACCACCTTGCCCGATGTCGTAGCCAGATCCTTGCCGACCGTGAAGGCATCCGGCTCGACCATCAGGATATTCTTGGCCTTGATGTCGCGCTGGAGGTTTTCCCAGCCCTGCTTCAGACTTTCGCCCTTGGTTTCAACGCAACGCTGAATAGCTGCTGGATTGAGCCAGAAGAAATTGGTCGGCGCCACCATGTTGAGCCACTTGCGCAGCCAGAATGCCGCCCGGCGACGCTCCTTGTCGGAGAGGCCCGGCGTCTCGAAATACATGTCTTCAAGCCGGTGCGTGAAGGCGATATACCATTCCTTGACGATGTCCCAGGTGGCCGACTCGGTCCAAACAGGATCGGCGAAACGCGCGTCATCGACATTCGGCCGGATGACGTCGTCGGAGCGAATACCCAACGCCCGGCGCATGAGATGCGACTGCAGGGCGACGAGGTCGCCGGAGAGGCCGCTCATCATGCGTCCCAGTTCCTGCGGATGCATCATCCAGGCCATCTGCGCGTTGAGCAGCGAGGTGGTGACGCCATACGGATCGATGGCGCTGCTGATCGACTTGCCGAGCGATTCGGCCGGCGTCGGCTGATGAATATCGACACTGCCGCGGCGGGCTGTTCCATTACCAGACATGAGATTTCCTTCGTACTGATACGTGGTGCACTATCTGATCCAACTGTCTTCGTTCTGCCTGCCGGAAGACGCTGCGATTGCACGGGAAAGACACAATCCAGAGGCCGCGGCGAGAATCGGGAGCGGCATGTTTTCATTCCTCCCGACTTGGCGTAGCATGAACCTCAACAAGGCGGAATGCAACGCCAGCACACCATTTCAGGAGGTTTAGCATGTTCCAGCACATCTTCGTCCCGACCGATGGTTCCGAACTCTCCCGCGCTACGGCACAGCGTGCCGTTTCCTTCGCCAAGGAAGCCGGCGCCCGGATCACCGTGTTTTTCGCCAAGCCCGAATATCCGATCGCCTATTTCGGCGAAGGCGCCCTGATCGACCCGACAACGCCGGAAAAATTCGCTGAACTGGCCGACCAGCAAGCCCGCGAGTATCTCGGCGAAGTCGAGAAGATGTGTGCCGATGCCGCCGTCCAGTGCAGCACGGCGGTGGCGACCAGCGACATCCCCTATGAGGCAATCATCGAAGCCGCCGAAAAATCCGGTTGCGACCTGATCTTCATGGCCTCCCACGGCCGTCGCGGCATCAGCGGCTTTTTGCTCGGCAGCGAGACCAACAAGGTGCTGACCCACTCCAAGGTACCGGTGCTGGTTTATCGCTGAACAGGCGGCACTCCGGATTCACTGCCCGATGCAGCGCCCCTGCCCCGGCAGGATTCGGCAAAGGACTGCACCACTGGCGGCATCGACAAAGTCGATTTCTTCAAGACGACTGACCAGATAGCGCTTTTTCAGCGTGAAATCGGTCGGCTTGCCGTAGGTGGCCTTCCAGAAGGTCGTACTTTCACTGATCACCGGGGCTATCAACCGCGCCCTGGCGCGCATGCCCACTCGCCCGGCCATGGCCACTGGCAGACTGGCTGAAAAACCGGCATCGTCATCGACGGCGCGCGGGTAGAAGTCGTAGAGATTCTCGAAAGCCAGGAAATAGTCGTAGCGCCAGCTGACCTTCATCTGCTGCGGCGTCCCGATCTTGTCCTCGCCGGTATATTCACCACGCTCGTCGGCCACCGACTGGAGTGGCAGAAATTTGAACCGGTAATAGTCGTCGTGAGCGGGATCGGACAACGGTTGCCAGCTCCAGCCTTCGGCGATCTGGTTGAAGGCCATGCGATAGAGAACGACGATACGTTCGCCGCTCGACTCGACCGCGAGACCGCCACTGGCTGCCAGATCGATATCGACTTCGAGCAGCTCCCCGGCCTTGGCCTTGATGCCCTCTGGCGACGACAAGGCAATGGCAACGAATTGCTGCTCGGCCGTTTCGGCTGCGAAAACCGGCGCAAAAAAGACGGCGGTCAAAGCCGCCGCGAATGTGTTTCTGAGGAAAAACATATCGACTTGGAACGCCTCCCATGGAGCAACAAGTCGGATGAATTTTCTGCCTGGACGCCGACACTGCCCATGATGCACATCAACAAATTCCGGTTGCACCACGCGCTCAGAAAATAACCAGACGCCCGCCCTCGCGCCGTACCGGCATGGCAAAGTCGAAGCGATCCGGCTCGGCCGAAAGATCGAGATCGGCCAGCGGAAGATTGGGCCAGGTGCCGGCCGTGAAGCGCTGGCCAAAATCCGAGTTCCGCACCCGCTCTGCGAATTCAGCAGGATCGACCGCCTCGCCACGCAGCAGGGACTCGATGTAGTCGGCGCAGGCAATGTCCTCGTCGCCATCGCGATCCACCCATTCGCCGGTGATGACAAAGCAGACCTCCCTCGCCCCCGCGCGACGGATGGCTTCGGCTGTCGCCCGCGCACAAACCAGGCTGGCCGCATAGAGTCGCCGCGCCTGACGAAAACGCTGGAGGCCACGGACACCGGCCGCAGTCGTCATTACCACGTCTTTCCCGGCAAGATCGGCCTGCATCAGTTGCGATGGCGAATTGCCAAAATCAAAACCGGGCACCGGATCGCCCCCGCCAACGGCGCCTATCGACACAACCCCGGGCAGTTTCCCAATCAGCGCACTCGCCGCAGCCAAACCCTCAACCGGATAAATCGCCTGCGCGCCGCGAACCAGCGCAACGGCAGCGGTCGTGAATGAACGCAGCACATCGATAACGACCACCGTATCGGTTGCCACAGGTTGGTTCTGCAGGCGGTTCAGAAAAAAACGGGAGAATTTCATGGGTAATGTGAAAGGCCGGTCCGGAAATACCAGCATAGCCCCAAAACATGCCTCACAGGAGGCCCCGACTCAGTCAGCTTTGAGGCTTTCCACCCGTAACCATGGTGTTTTGCCGGTCTTACAGTTCCATTTTTTGTATCGGAGCTGCCTTGACCACTATGCGCTGCATACCCTTACCCAGCGATTTGTCGGCGGATTTGCTGACTGTGATCGGGTTGCCACGCGATGATTTAACGGTATCGCTTTCAAATTTAATCTTCTTGGCGGCAGCGTCAGTCGGCAACAAGAAAAACTGGATTTCCGAGAATCCGCGCTCATCGGCCATTTTTTCGGCAAGTGCCTTGATCTTGGACATTGCCACCACGTAGTCCGGGTTCTTCTTGAGTGCCAAGGGGAGCGTTATGCTCAAACTTTCAAAGACCTGAACCGACTGTGTTCGGCGAGATTGATTTTCAGTGATGGTGACTTGATTCAAGCCTAGCGGATCAACATTAATCCGGGCGGTAGCCTTCTTGGTTTGAAAAGCGGCCATGAAATCGAGTCGGGTTTGCTCGGCAAAATTGATTTCCGATTTGCGTTGCTGTTCAAATATATCCAGAGGGCTGGGGGTGGCAACCTCAACTTTTGGGTCATTTCGCACCTCTTGGACGCTGGCGCAGCCGGTAAAAATAGCGGCCAGGGCAAGCACAAGACATAAGGTCAATTTGCGCATTTGTCGAATTCCTATTTCAAAAGATCATCAAGGGATTTGGCCGATTTATTCGGCGCCACATCGTTCTTCGGCTTGGCCGGAGCAGGCTTCGGTTTAGCAGGAACCGCAACAACAGGCTTCGGTTTAGCCGGAACTGCAACCACAGGTTCCGGTTTGGCTGGAACTGCAACCACAGGTTCCGGTTTAGCTGGAACCGCAACAACAGGCTTCGGTTTAGCCGGAACTGCAACCACAGGTTCCGGTTTGGCTGGAACTGCAAGCACAGGTTCCGGTTTGGCTGGAACTGCAACCACAGGTTCCGGTTTTGGCGGTTCGGGTTTGGCCGATTCAGCCTTGGCTGGCTCTTGAACCGGAGGGGGCGCAGCCGGGGGGGGCGGAGAACTGACAGGTTCCGGGGCGACTGCCGGTGCTTGCGTCTTGGGTGGCTCGACAACCGCCGGCGTGGCGACCGGGACGGGAGTGCTTGCCGAGGGGCTTGCTGTTTCCGGTGGCACGGATGAATTGTGGTTCAGGAGATAGACTGTCGCGCTAGCAGTAAGGATTGCGAACAGGCCAATCAGCAGCTTGGTGCGCATTCCCGAGTCGCCATCCTCGTCTGGCTCTATGTCTGCCTCGATGACCGGCTGAGCTTCATCGGTATGGCTTAATACGCCCCCGCAGTCCGGACAGAATCTGGCATTCGGGCGATGGGTCGCCCCGCAGCGTGGACATTGATCGCCCATTTCAGCGGATGGTGCCGGTGCTGGGAGTTTTTCGTCGCACTGGGTGCAATACTGGGTGCCATCGTTATTGATGTGCTTGCAATTTGGGCATTGCATGGTGTCTCTCCCTGAATTCCTGGCGAACCGCGATAAGCGTTCGCGGGTGAAGATATCCCAGCATAATAATAGGTGACCTTGCCAATGACAAACGCTGGGCCGCCCAGCCGACGAATGTCTCTTGCGGACACACTTCCGCCGCTACAAGCAAGCAACAACAGCCTCATGATCAACCAGAAAACTCAACCAGAATTCAAAGCGTTATTTCAGACCGCTATCGCCAGTGAAGCATCCTCCCACGTGGCGAGTGAGGGCTGACAGCATAACCGGGCCAGCAATTCAAAAGCCGACTGCAGATTGCCCTCGGCCAATGCACTGATCGGCTCGCCCAGTTCGAAATCCTCGCCACGAATACAAAGTACAAAGGCGGGTGGAGGTAGCTCGCCTTCAGTCTGCACATAGACCTGAAGCACGGCTTCCGGCGGCAGTTCGTGGGTTGTGCAGGCGGCGCCGGTGGCCGGGGCGATGCGCCGGAAGGTGAAGGGTCCCGGCGTTCTGGCACCGGCATCGATGAAGAGGGCGAGTTGCCGGCTCTGGAGGTCGAGGGCGTGTTCAATCTGGAGCTGGAAATCCTCGATCAGCTCGAACCGCTCGGCCAGCCCTTGGTTCGCCAGCCATTGCTCCAGGCGGGCACAACATTCGGGTCCGATGGCGTCGTCGCCACGACTGGGGTTGCCGACGGCAAAAATGACAACGGGTGCCGTCACGAACGGCTCAACGAATGCACGATGCTCCCTTCGACATCGACCAGTTCAACCTCCAGCGGCATCTTGCCGAGCGCATGCGTGGCGCAGGACAGGCAGGGGTCGAAGGCGCGGATGGCGACCTCGATGTGGTTGAGCAGGCCCTCGGTGATTTCATGGCCGTGCAGGTAGCGCCGGGCGACGTTGCGGATGGCTTCGTTCATGGCCTGGTTGTTGTTGGTCGTCGAGACGATGAGGTTGGCCATGGTGACGAGGTCATTTTCATCGACGCGGTAATGGTGGAAGAGCGTGCCGCGCGGCGCCTCGATGACGCCGACGCCTTCCATTTTCCGTTCGCCCTGCACCATGAGGTCGGTCCCGAGCAGATCATCGTCGTGCAGCAGCTCCTTGATCACCTCGGCGGCGTGCAGCATCTCGATCATCCGCGTCCAGTGGTAGGCCAGCGGGGCATGCATGGGCGAGCCGCCGGCGTAATCAACGAATTCCTTGCGCTCGTGTTCGGCAAAGGGCGTCGAGATCTGGTTGCAGTTCTGCACACGGGCCAGCGGGCCGACCTTGTACCAGCCGTTTTCCTTGCCCAGCGATTTGAAGTAGGGAAACTTCATGTAGCTCCACGAACGGACTTCTTCCTCGATGTACTGGTCGTACTGCTGGTAATCGACGTGATCGAAGATGATCTTGCCGTTGTCGTCGCGGGCGCGCAGGCTGCCGTGGTAGAAATCGAGGTCGCCGTTGTGGCCAACGATGGACATGAAATTGGAGCGGAAGATGCCGAAGCTGTTGTACAGCCCAGGGTCCTGCGTATGCACCTTCTGGATCAGATGGACGGCTTCGCGTGACCACTGGACGATGTGATAGATGTCCTTGAGCAGTTCGTCCCGCTCGGCGATGGTCAATGCCTTGTTGACACCGCCCGGCACGGCTCCCGTGCCATGCACGCGTTTGCCGGCGGTAACACGGATCACTTCCTGCCCGAACTTGCGGAGCAGGACGCCGCGCTTGGCAGTTTCAGGATGCGCCATGGCAACGCCGACGATGTTGCGCTTGGTGACGTCACTGTCGAAGCCGAAGAGCAGGTCGGGCGAACAGAGGTGGAAGAAATGCAGCGCATGCGATTGCAGCATCTGGCCGTAGTGCATCAGGCGGCGCATCTTCTCGGCCGTCGCCGTCAGCTTCTTCGCCCCGACGATGACATCGAGCGCCTTGGATGCTGCGAGATGGTGCGAGACCGGGCAGATACCGCAGAGGCGCTGGACCATGACCGGCACCTCCCAGTACGGCCGACCCTGGATGAACTTCTCGAAGCCGCGGAATTCGACGATATGCAGGCGCACCTGGTGCACCTTGTTCTGGTCGTCCAGCAGTATGGTCACCTTGCCGTGGCCCTCGACCCGCGAGACCGGGTCAATCGCCACGCGGCGCAGGGTTTCGGGGTGGGCGGCAGTTTCCAGTTGGTAGGTCATTCCATTCTCCAAATCCGTGGCGCCTTCGGTTCAGGACACGAAGACGAGCCGCAGACAGTGCGAATAGCACGGC
>CAIYYE010000499.1 GCA_903930395.1 uncultured beta proteobacterium | reverse complement strand
CTGCAATTGCTGCAGCAGGGCCGCTTCGTCGAAATCCGGATCGCCAAGGTTGGTGAGCAGGCGGCGAACCGGCAATATGCCGATGAGCTGGTCCAGCGACTCACGACAGACTGGCAAGCGACTGTGATGGCTCGTGGCAAGTTGGGTGCGGACCTCGTCCCACTCCTGGTCGAGATCGAGGATCTCGATGTTGCCGCGGGGGGTCATGACGTCCTCAACGGTAATGTGGTTGAGTTCGAGCAGGCTGGAAAGAATCGCATGGTGCTTTTGCGGCATCAGGTGCGATGATTCGAGAACCAGGCTGCGTAGCTCTTCCGGCGAGAGCTTGGCGGGCCCCGCCGATTCGTCCGGGGATAACCGAAGCAGCTTGAGCAGGCCGCTCGCGAAGAGGTTGATAAACCAGACGACGGGATAAAAAAGACTGAGCAGCGGGGTCAGCAGGTAGCCTAGCCGGATGGCCAACTTGTCGGCGTGGGTTGCACCGATGATTTTCGGGGTGATTTCGGCAAAAACGAGGATGGCAAAGGTAACGGCCAGCGTACCTGCCGCCAGCGCCCACTTTTCTTCACCAAAAAGCTCGATGGTAATGACGCCAACCAGCGTGGCAGCGGCCGAATTGATGAGGTTGTTGCCGAGCAGGATGACGCCGAGCATTTTGTCGGTTCTGTCGAGCAGGGCGATCGCTTTTTGTGCGCCGTGATGTCCCGAAAGGGCCAGATGGCGAAGGCGGAAGCGATTGGACGCCATCATGGCGGTTTCGCTGAGCGAAAAAAAGGCCGACATGGCCAGCAGGACAACCAGGGTGATCAGTTGTGCCGACAGCGGAATTTCATCCACGGCTTATAGTCGTCCCAGGATGACTTCGGCCACGAAGCGGCTGCCAACGTAGGCCAGAATGAGCAGGGCAAAGCCGGCCAGTGTCCAGCGCAGAGCGCGTTTGCCGCGCCAGCCCCAGGCATGGCGGCCGATCAGCAGGGTGGCGAAAATGCCCCATGAGGCAAAGGCAAACAGGGTCTTGTGATCGACGGTGAGCGGCTTGCCAAAGAGTTCTTCGGAGAAAAACACACCGCTACCGACGGTCAGGGTGAGCAGGATGAAACCGATCAGCAGCATCCGGAACAGCAGTTTTTCCATTGTCAGCAGCGGCGGCAAGCTGCCCAGGCTGCGTTTGACCGAGCGTTTGTGCAGGGCATTTTCGGTAAAGCCCATGAAGATGGCGTGCAGCGCCGACAGGGTCAGCAGGCTGTAGGCCAGCATGGCGGCGAGGAAATGCAGCTTGAAGCCGGTGGCGCTGGCGTTGGCCACCAGGTGGACGTTCGGAAAGAAAACGGGAAGTGCGGTACACAAGGCGGCCAGCGGTAGAACCATGGGCTGCATGCCCTCCATGCGGGCCATGAAACTTTCCAGCCAGTAGATCAGCACGGCGAGCCACATCATCAGTGAGAGGGCGAAGCTGAACGAGAAACGCATGCCGACTTCGGCAAACAGGGCATCGTAGAGGCCGGCCGCATGAATCAGAAGGGCGGCGGCAATGGCGATACGCTCCCAGGTTTGCATGGGGCAGGCGACGCACTGACTTTCTCCCTCGCGCCAGCGGGTGTTCCAGAAATGGAAACCGAGCGCGCCATAAAGCAGGGCGGCGAGAATGTGCGGCAGAAGCTGAATTACAATATCAACCATCCTTAGATTCTACTAGAAGCCCAACTGACATGCTCGATAACCTGACCAATCGCCTTGCTCGCGTCATGAAGACGCTCAAGGGCGAAGCTCGCCTGACTGAAGCCAATATCTCCGACGCCTTGCGCGAAGTGCGCATGGCCCTTCTGGAGGCCGATGTCGCCTTGCCGGTGGTCAAGGATTTTATCGCTGCCGTGAAGGAAAAGGCAGTCGGCGAGGCCGTGATTGGTTCCTTGAGTCCTGGCCAGGCGCTGATCGGTGTGGTGCACGCCGAACTGACCAAGATCATGGGCGATGCCCATGAGGGGATCAATTTCAATACCCAGCCGCCGGCAATCATCCTGATGGCCGGTTTGCAGGGCGCCGGCAAGACGACGACGGTCGGCAAGCTGGGCAAGTTCCTCAAGGAAAATCACAAGAAGAAGGTACTGGTGGTTTCCTGTGACGTCTATCGTCCGGCAGCTATCGAGCAGTTGAAGTCGGTGGCCGGGCAGGCCGGGATCGACTTTTTCCCGTCGACCATAGGCGAGAAGCCGGAAGCGATTGCACTGGCTGCCGTCGATTGGGCCAAGCGTCACTATCACGACGTGCTGCTCGTCGATACGGCCGGTCGTCTGGCGGTTGACGAAGAGATGATGGCCGAGATCAAGCGGCTGCATGCGGCCATCAATCCGATTGAAACGCTGTTTGTCGTTGACGCCATGCTCGGTCAGGATGCCGTCAATACGGCCAAGGCCTTCAATGAAACCCTGCCGCTGACTGGCGTCGTGCTGACCAAGCTGGATGGCGATGCGCGCGGCGGTGCCGCCTTGTCTGTGCGTCACATTACAGGCAAGCCGATCAAGTTCTCCGGTGTTGGTGAAAAACTCTCGGGCCTCGAGGCTTTCCATCCCGAGCGCATGGCATCGCGCATTCTTGGTATGGGCGACGTCCTGTCGCTGATCGAAGATGCCAAGAAGGGTCTGGACGAAGAAAAGGCGATGGCCTTTGCCAAGAAGCTCAAATCCGGCAAGGGCTTCGACCTCAATGACTTCAAGGAGCAGATTGCCCAGATGCGTAACATGGGCGGTCTATCGGCAATGATGGACAAGATGCCGGCGCAGATTGCCCAGATGGCCGGGCAGATGCCGGCCGGTGCCGAGAACAAGATGGTCGGCCGGGTCGAGGGCATCATCAATTCGATGACGCCGCTCGAACGCGCCAAACCGGAACTGATCAAGGCCAGCCGCAAGCGTCGCATCGCGATGGGGGCGGGGGTGCAGGTACAGGAAGTCAATCGCCTGCTCAACCAGTTCGAGCAGTCGCAGAAGATGATGAAGATGATGGCCAAGGGTGGCATCGGCAAGCTGATGCGTGGCATGAAGGGCATGTTGCCCGGCATGGGGCGCTGATCAGCGGTTCTGCGTCAGGCGGGCGGGCGTGTCGTAGTGCCACTGGTTCTGCCAGGCGGCGCGAACCATGTTGGGGTATTCCGGTTTGCCCAGGCTGCCGTTATAGCGGCCGAGGGCGCGGAAGAGGTCGCCCTTTTCGATATCCAGGTAGTGGCGCAGGATGGTGCAGCCGTAGCGCAGGCTGGTGCGCAGGTCGAACAGGGAATCCTCCGGCCGGCCAATCACTTTGACCCAGAAGGGCATGACCTGCATGTAGCCGCGTGCCCCGGCCGAGGATACGGCGTATTTGCGAAAGCCCGACTCGACCTGCATGAGGCCGAGCACCAGTTGCGGGTCAAGCCCGGCGCGGGTGGCTTCGTAATGGACGCTGCGCAGCAGGTCGATGCGGTACTCCCGATTCGGAATGCGTTTCTCCAGCCGGCGTGACATTTCGCCCAGCCAGTCGGCCGCTTCCATCGGATCTTTGAACGAGCTGACGGTCGGCCGCGAGTCGGAAACAGCCTTGTGCAGGGCGGCCTGCACGCTGGCCGAGAGCGGTTCATACTTTTGCGCGCCGGCGAAGGCCGCCGACGCGCCACAGACACACAGGGCCGCAATCAGGCGGCGCACAATTTCCCTTGGATGATGCTCAGCGCATCGGTCTGGACGATCATCGTCGCTTCCAGGTCGCGCCGGCCCTTGTATTCGAGCTGGCCTTCCTTGAGACCGCGCTCGCCGATGACGACGCGATGCGGGATGCCGATCAGTTCCATGTCGGCGAACATGACGCCGGGGCGCTCGTCACGGTCATCCAGCACGACATCGACCCCGGCCGCCTTGAGTTCGCCATACAACTGGTCGGCAGCGGCCTTGACTGCTTCGCTTTTGTGGTAGCCCATGGGCACCAGGCAAACCTCGAAGGGGGCAATGGCTGGCGGCAGGATGATGCCCTTGTCGTCGTTGCCCTGTTCGATGGCGGCGCCGACGATGCGCGAGACGCCGATGCCGTAGCAACCCATTTCCATGATCTGGCTCTTGCCGTTTTCGTCGAGGTAGGCACAGTTCAGTGCCTGGGCGTATTTCTGGCGGAGCTGGAAAATGTGGCCAACTTCGATGCCGCGCAGGATTTCCAGCGACCCCCGGCCATCGGGTGAGGGGTCGCCGGCTACGACATTGCGGATATCGGCGACGATCGGTTCCGGCAGGTCACGGCCAAAATTGACGCCGCTCAGGTGGAAGCCGGCTTCGTTGGCGCCGCAAATGAAGTCGCTCATCGCGGCGACGCTGCGGTCGGCATAAACGGCCACCTTGCCGGCGTCGATGCCGACGGGGCCGATGAAGCCGGGTTTGCAGCCGAGTTGGCTGATGACTTCTTCTTCGCTGGCCAGGCGCAATTCCGCGAGGCCGGGGATCTTGCTGGCCTTGATTTCGTTCATTTCGTGATCGGCGCGAACGAGCAGCAGGGCGAACTGCGTTTTGCCTTCGAACTCGCTGACAACGGCGATGCTCTTGACGATGCGGGGCAGCTCAACGTCGAGAAATTTTGCCACATCGACGCAAGCCATCTTGCCCGGTGTATGGATTTTTTCCATTGTGGCCGTCGCGGCCGGGCGCGGCGTTGTCGGCGCGATGGCCTCGGCCAGTTCGACGTTGGCGGCATAGCCGGAATCAGGACAGAAGGCGATGTCGTCTTCCCCGGAGTCGGCCAGGACATGGAATTCATGCGAACCGGTGCCGCCGATCGAGCCGGTATCGGCCGCAACGGCGCGGAATCGCAAACCCAGGCGCGTGAAAATGCGGCTGTAGGTGTCGTACATGTTGCCGTATTCGCGCTTCAGGTCGTCGAAGGAGGAATGGAAGGAATAGCCGTCTTTCATCAGGAATTCGCGACCGCGCATGACGCCGAAGCGCGGACGGATTTCGTCGCGGAACTTGGTCTGCACCTGGTACAGGTGAATCGGCAACTGGCGATAGCTTTTCACGTCGCGACGGACAACGTCGGTGATGACTTCCTCGTGCGTCGGGCCGATGACGAATTCGCGCTGGTGCCTGTCCTTGAAACGCAGCAACTCAGGGCCATATTCCTCCCAGCGTCCGGATTCCTGCCACAGTTCGGCCGGTTGCACGGCGGGCATGAGCAGTTCCAGTGCGCCGGCATTGTTCATCTCTTCGCGAACGATGTTCTCAACTTTGCGCAAGACGCGCAAACCAAGCGGCATCCAGGTGTAAATGCCGGCAGCTGCCCGCTTGATATAGCCGGCGCGCAGCATCATTTTCTGGCTGATAACTTCGGCGTCGGCCGGGGCTTCCTTGAGAGTGGTAAAAAAGAACTGCGAAGTGCGCATGGGATGCTCTTGAATTCGTTGGGAAAGCTCGATTTTACACGGTCCCGCTTCTTTGCATGCGGACGCCCTTTGTGAAAGAATCCGGCTAACTATTAATTTTTTCAGGATTTTTATGCTCGACCGCGAAGGCTATCGCCCGAACGTCGGCATCATTCTTTGTAACGCCAAGAACGAGGTTTTCTGGGGTAAGCGCATACGGGAGCATTCCTGGCAGTTTCCGCAAGGTGGCATCAAGCGCGGCGAAACGCCCGAAGAAGCCATGTTTCGTGAACTGCATGAAGAGGTCGGGCTGCTGCCCGAACATGTGCGTATCCTTGGGCGAACCAAAGGCTGGTTGCGTTATGAAGTGCCGACACACTGGATCAAGCGCGAATGGCGCGGGTCCTACAAGGGCCAGAAACAGATCTGGTTCCTGCTTCGTCTGGTAGGGCGCGACAACGATGTCAGTCTGCGCGCCACCAACAAGCCGGAATTCGATGCATGGCGCTGGAACGACTACTGGATTCCGCTCGATGCCGTGATCGAGTTCAAGCGCTCTGTTTATGAACAGGCGCTCAATGAGCTTGTCCGCTTCATCGATTTCGACCGAAAAGGGGCCAAGCATCGGCGAGTTGTCGGTGAATCGGCGGATTCGGATATTCCTGCAGGACTCGAGGATCAGGCATGACATTGTTTCGTTGCGGGCTACCACTCTTATTGTCCTTGCTCGTATCGGCCACGGTTCAGGCCGATTTCGAGGAGGATTACGAAAACAAGCAGTGGCAGGAAGTTGAAGTTCAGTTGCCTGCTGCGCCCCGGCAAGACAGCATGCTGCCCTTCTATGTCAGCGCGGCAACGGAGAATCGGTTTTTTGTCGACGGTTCAACCATCAGCGTGGGTACGGACGGTGTTGTGCGCTATGTACTGCTGATTCTGGCGGCAGGGGGGGGGCGTAACGTAACCTTCGAGGGTATGCGCTGTCAGACACGCGAGCGTCGTATCTATGCCTCGGGGAGGCAGGACGGAAGCTGGTCGAAGGCGCGCAAAAATGAATGGGTGCGCATTCAGGAGCAATACGCCAATCGCCATCACGCAACGCTGTTCCTCGATTATTTCTGCCCGATCGGCAGTATTGTGCAGGATGCCGCCGAGGCACGGAATGCCCTGAAGCAGGGCGGTCACCCGGATAACAAACACTGAAGCCATGTCGCCGGATCAACTGATACTCGAATTTGACCGTGCACTGCGTACCGTGCTGGCCCCGGCGCGCAGCGTTCGTCCAACGCCGGGCGATAACTTGCCCGATATCGTGCAGGAACTCGATCAGCGTCGCCATGCGCTGGGTTTGATGCGGGTAAACCACTGTGGCGAAATTTGTGCTCAGGCCCTCTACCAGGGGCAGGCGCTGACGTCGCGTGATCCGGAAATCCGCGAAGCCCTGCGTGGCGCTGCCGATGAGGAAACCGAGCATCTGGCCTGGACGGAGCAGCGGATTGCCGAATTGGGGGGGCGCAAGAGCCTGCTCAATCCGCTCCTGTATCTTGGCTCGCTGACGCTGGGCCTGGCGGCTGGTGCGCTAGGCGATAAATGGAATCTTGGCTTCCTGGCTGAAACAGAACGGCAGGTCGAGGCGCATCTGGATGGACATTTACTCAGTTTGCCCGAGGATGACGCCCGTTCCCGGGCGATCGTCGAGCAGATGCGTCTGGATGAGATTCAACATGCGGAAACGGCCGTTCACTACGGTGCGGCAGAGCTTCCGGCGCCAGTAAAGGTGGCCATGAAAATGGCGGCCAAGGTGATGACTGGGGCCGCCTACCGTATCTGATCGCCCAACGGCGAGGTCAGGATTCTTCGATGATTTCGAAGTCGTGGGTGATTTCTGCCGTCTTGCCGATCATGATCGATGCCGAGCAGTATTTATCTTTCGATAGTTCGATGGCGCGCGCCACTGCGTCGGGCTTGAGTTGCTTGCCCTTGACCCGGTAGTGGAAGTGGATATGCGTGAATATCTTGGGGTCGGTATCCGCCCGCTCGGCCTTCATGCTGACATCGCAGCCACTGACCGCATGGCGCCCCTTCTTGAGAATCAGCACGACATCAAAAGCTGTGCAACCGCCTGTGCCTGCCAGCACCATCTCCATTGGCCGCAGACCAATATTCCTTCCCCCGGCTTCGACTGCGCCATCCATGACCACAGCGTGGCCACTGCCAGTTTCCGCAACAAACGACATTCCGGCGTCGTTACCCATCCATCTAACGGTGCATTCCATGGTGATCTCCTTGCAAGACCGGGAATTCTAACGGATGTGCTTCGTTCGGGCTTGTTTTGGAGGAATGCTGCAGCGCAGCAAATTGCGCTGGTGTTTTGCGTCAGATGCTAGCGAAACTGGATTTCCGCATTGATAAATATTGTGTATATATTAATAGTTAATGTATGTAAATCATGCAATTGAAATCCATAAATTAAGTGTATCAATACATATTTATTTTAATTGTGCGACGCACAAATAGTTCTTGCTCTAAGTGTGCCGTTCGTGGAGAATGCAAAGCGTACGAACTGTAGTGACTTAACAGCGATGGGTTCTTCAGTTCAGATTTGTCTCCTCCACCCTCCTCCTTTGGTGTGGATTTAACGCGGCTCAGCGAGCCGCGTTTTTTTTGTCCATTGGTTGAGTGAACGGAAAAGCATTGACACCTGTTGCAGGAGTCGACTAGAATCCGCGCCTTTCTCCAATCCGCGCCCAAATTTTTCAGGACGGCACACTTATATGAAAACGTTTTCCGCCAAGCCACATGAGGTGAAGCGCGAGTGGTTTGTGGTAGACGCCACAGACAAGGTGCTCGGCCGCCTCGCCACCGAGATCGCCCGCCGTCTGCGCGGCAAGCACAAGGCTATTTACACGCCGCACGTTGATACCGGTGATTTCATCGTCGTCACCAACGTCGACAAGGTCACCGTGACCGGCAACAAAGCCGACGACAAGAT
>CAIYYE010000498.1 GCA_903930395.1 uncultured beta proteobacterium | reverse complement strand
GGCAGGGTGACGGCGATGTTGATACCTTCGTTGTCCGTCTCCGGGATTTCGCGCAGCAGGTAGCCGATGATGCGCTGCTTGCCGGAGTGGAGCGAGTAGGACTCGACGTCGTTCATGAGTTGATGCAGGCGCATGGCCATACCGGCAAACATCTTGCGGCAGAGATTGTGGTCGCGCTGCAGTTCCTCGAAGACGACGCCCTTGGAAACATGCAGCAACAGGCAGTCGGTCAGCGCCTGGGCAAAGACGATGTAGGGCTTTTCCATGAACATGATGGCTTCGCCGAAACTCTGCCCCTGGCTGATGATCTCGACCACCTTCTCACTGCCTTGCGAGGAGGTGAAGGCGAGCTTGATCTGTCCGTAGACGAGCAGGTGAAAGCCGGTGCAGGTATCCCCCTTGTGGAAGAGGATTTCACCCTTGCCGGCGTGCACTTCGCGGGTGCCACGGGCGATGCGGCTCAGTTCTTCCGGCGCCAGTCCCTGGAAGAGCGGGACGTGCGTGAGGAGGGCTTCGATATTGATGGGGTGACTGCCGTGCATGGTGATGACGCTTTAACGATAACAGTTGATCTTGGCACCCGGTTGATTCATAGGCAATACGACTTTGTGACTACTCACTGACGGGTGAGCTGGACATAAAGGAGGGGGAGGCGGTTCGGCAACTCCTCCGGTTTGCGGATGACGCAGAAGCCGGCCGGGCCGAAAAGATAGGGCAGGTAGGCACCGGCCTCGTGGTCGATGGTGACGCAGAACGGTGTCAGGCCGAGACGCCGGGCTTCGTGTACAGCCATCCGGGTATCCTCGATGCCGTAGCGCGAGTCGTAGATGTCGAGGTCGTTCGGCTTGCCGTCTGTGATGATCAGGAGCAGGCGGCGGCTGGCTGGCTGTTCGGCCAGGATGCTCGCGGCCTGGCGGATGGCAGCCCCCATGCGCGTGTAGTAGCCGGGCTTGATGGCCAGGATGCGGCCACGGGCGGACGCGTCGTATTTGCCGGCAAAGTCCTTGAGCAGGTGAAAGCGGATGTTCTGGCGGCGCAGCGACGAAAAGCCGTAGATGCCGAAGCGGTCGCCGGTGGCGGTCAGGGCTTCGGAAAACAGCAGGAGCGAGTCGCGGATGACGTCGATGATGCGATGCGAATCGGAAATCGGCGCATCGGTGGACATCGACAGGTCGGCCAGCAGCAGGCAGGCGAGGTCGCGTTCGCAGCGCGCCTGGGCGAGATAGCCGCCGGCCTCCGGCGTGTGTCCGGAGGCGCGGTCGGCATGGTTGCGCACGCAGGAATCGACATCGAGTTCGGGGCCATCCGGCTGGCCTTTGAGCCAGCGGCGTTGCGGCGCCAGTGCAGCAAACTGGCCGCGCAGCTTTCTGGCCGTGGCCGCCAGATCCTGCGGCAGTGCGGCGGGCAGGGCGTCGTGGGCGACCATCGGCTGGAGCAGGCAATGTGCCGGCTGCATGAGGTTCTTGCGGTAATCCCACTCGGGCAGGGCAATGCCGGGGCCGATCGGCGTGTCGTCTTCGGCGGCGGAGGGCAGGTCGAGGTCGAACTTGACGCGCGACTTGGCGGTTTCGCCATCGCGCATCAACGAGAGCTTGTCGAGATCGCGTGCGGCGTCGCTGGCATTCGGATTCTCGTCGTCGTCGAAAGCGCGATTGACGCGGACGTACTCGGCCCAGGTCGGCAGGCTTTCGGCGCGGAACATGACCATCATCGGCGTCTTGTTGTCTGGCGCCTCGACCTGCTCGGCCTTGTGCGCCTCCTTGGCGGCTTCGGCCTTGCCGCCAGTGCCTTCGGGGGGCAGATTGTCGTTCGGGTCGGCGACCTTGCCCGGCGCCTCTAGCCTGTCGGCACCGATCAGCCAGAGCAGCACGGGCTGCGGCGGCCGGGATTTCATGCTGTGGAGCGGCGGCAGGCCGTCGACCGAGCCCGGCTGCTGCAATGCCTGACGAATGGCCTTTTCCTGGGCTGCCTCGTCGGCCTGCAACTGGCCGGGATCGAAGCGTGCTGCGAGATGCGCGGCGACCAGGCGGCGATAGCGGTCGTTGAGGCCGGGGTAGCGCTCGAGCGCCGTGCGGCTGGCGATCTGGTTGCGCAGGAACCATGGTTGTTCCGGGGCAATGTCACTGGCGGCCAGCGCAGCCAGCCAAAGGTAGAGGTCGCGGTTCAGCGACTTTTCGGGGAATGCAGCAATTTCCGGCGGCAAGCGCAGGGTTTCGGCATCGCGCCGGCCCTGGGCAACACGCTCGTTGCTGCCGGCCAGGCGCTGCAGCCAGTGGCGGCGGGCGCCATGTTCGGTCGAGGTGGCGGCAGCGACTTTAAGGCCGGGGTCGCCGCCAAAGGCGCGAAACAGGATGCCGGCCGTTTTTTCAACCTCGCCGAGTTTGACCGCGGCCTCCGGATAATGGCCGGCGGCGGCCTTGGTGACCCAGTTATGCCAGAGTTTGCCGATGAATTCTTCCATGTCTCTTAACCTTGCCGGGCCCCGGCATCTTCATCAATGTTGGAGAGTGCCGAGAAACCTGATTCGTTGCGCCGGGCATCATCGTTGCTGACCCAGCGCAGCAGCTGGCCGTCCGGGTTGTCGCGGTTGACCGTGTTGCAGGCTGAAATGCACTGGCCGCATTGCGTGCAGGCGAACATCCAGCGTTTGACGTTGCGTGGCTTGAGGCGCATCGGGCAGACGGCATCGCAGGCGCTGCCGGAGGGCGAGGCGAATTCATTGCCGCTGTCGCGCAGCGCCTTGCGGGCGAGCAGGGTATGGCCCGCGCTGCCTGCTCCCTGCTGGCAACTGGCGCAATCGCTCAGGCGCTGACGGTCGAAGCCGACGACCATGGCCTTCTTGTTCACGATCCAGGCGAAGCTCTGGAAAATGCCGATGGCGCAGCCATAGCGGCAGAAGAGGTGGCGGGCCAGGAGAAATTCAAGGCTGAGCACTGTCGTCGCGGCGGCCAGGAAAATCACTTCCTTGGGGTAGAGGGTGAAGGTGATCAGGCCGTGGTAGACCTGAAAGGGCGGCATCAGGTAGGTCAGGCCGACCAGCGCCCAGGCGAAGGCGAAGCCGATGGCGGCGGGGACGACGAGCAGCCAGTAACGCTTGTCGCGTTTGGCTGGCGTGCCATCCGGTTCCCACGGCGGGGTCTGCTTCTTGTCCCAGATCGAGTGCTTGCCGCTGGCGATCAGCATCAGGCGATTGATCGTTTCAACCACCGAAAAGTGCGGGCAGAGCCAGCCGCAGTAGAGGCGGCCCCATTTCCAGGCGATGCCGATGATCAGGGCGCCGGCGCCGAGGACGGGCAGGAAGAGGTAAAGAATGAGGTTGAGGACGGCGCTCGCCGCATCGCCGGTGCCGGCCATCAGTTCATCGATGCCGAGGTGCCACGGATAGGTCAGGAAATAGGCATGGCGCTCGGTGAGGTCGTAGCGGAAGAGGTCGAAGATCGGCGTCACGGTGAACAGCGTGAAGAAGCCCATCTGGGCCAGCAGGCGGTAACGCTGCAAGGCGGGCTTTTTCATGTTTCTGGCGTATCGAGCGCCGGGCCGATGAGCGGGAAACGCCACTGCTGGCCGTTCATCGCCTTGATCAGCGCGTACATGCCGAATAGCACCAGCGTCGAATGGATGCAGGTGAAATAGAGGATCAGCGCTACCCAGGTCCATTCCCAGGCCAGGCCGCCGAAGCCGAGGATGAGGCCGGAAAACGTGACAATGAGCAGGCCGCCGACCAGGCTGACGAAAGTGGTTTGCCTGAGGTGCTGGCGGGCCAGCGGCGGGGCGCTATCCCTGTATTTCAGCCAGAGGCCGACGAGGATCAGGAAAGCGAGCCCCGGCAGGAGCAGCAGGTTGATCAGATAGAGCGCTTCGGCGAGGACGGCCAGGTTTTGCCCGGCCTTTTCTTCCTCGAAGCCAAAGTCATCGTCCGAAAGTGGCATTGACGATTTCCATGAGCGCTTCGACCGTCTCTTCGTCGTCGGTCAGGCTTTCGACCAGTGCGGCGCGGCAGGCGGCGGAGACATCGAAGCCGGACTTGATCAGGGTCGCGGCATAGACGAGCAGGCGGGTGCTGGCGACTTCTTCGAGGTCACGATCCT
>CAIYYE010000497.1 GCA_903930395.1 uncultured beta proteobacterium | reverse complement strand
GTTGTTGGCCTTGCGGCTGACAGGGCGCGGATTATATACAAGACCGTTGAGCGGCGGCAATAGTCTGGCTCTCCGGGCCGCAAAAATATTGCAGATCAGTCGTTTCAGTCGTCGGTTGCCAGGTCGGGATTGACCTCGATACGCCCGGCTGCCTTGAGCGCCGCCTGCCGGGATGCACGAAGCACCGGCGTTTCCAGGCTAATACGGCCGAGGGCGCCGGAGCGGTAGTCGAGGATCAGGATGGCGGCGGCGCGTTCCATGTCGAGTTCGCCGCCCCGACCCTTGATGACACAGCCGCGCTTTTTGCCGATGGCTTCGATGACGCCGACGGCGTCCATGCCTTCGGTGGAAAAGCCGTAGCGGGCCATGAGCAGTTTGGGGTAGACCTCAAGCAGGTAATTGGCGAGCCAGGTACCGACTTCTTCGTCGATATAGGCATTGACGCCGACGGCGTGGCTGGCGGCGAGCATGAGGCCATCGATGGGGTGGTCGATCTTGGGCCAGAGCATGCCGGGGGTGTCGTAGAGGGTCAGGCGGTTGCTGATGTCGATGCGTTGCTGGCTCTTGGTGACGGCCGGCTGATCGCCGACGGCGGCGACTTTTTTCTTGACCAGTGCGTTCATGAGCGTCGATTTACCGACGTTGGGGATGCCCATGATCATGAGGCGCAGCGGCTTGACGGCGTCGTTGCGGTGCGGCGCGAGCTTTTGCGCGAGGCCTGGGATGCGGGCGACGTCGCTGGCTTTCTTGCAGGAGATGGCCACGGCCTTGACGCCGGGCTGGGCGTCAAAATAGGCGAGCCAGGCCTTGGTCGACTCGGGGTCGGCCAGATCGGCCTTGTTGAGCAGCTTGAGACAGGGGCGCTGGCGGAAGACGCGCAGTTCGTGAATCATCGGATTGCTGCTCGCCTGCGGCAGGCGGGCGTCGAGCACTTCGACGACGACATCGGCCACGGCCAGCGTCTCGCCGGCTTTCTTGCGGGCCTGGGTCATGTGCCCCGGGAACCATTGGATGGACATTTATATTCTTTCTGTTTTCAGCCGCCGGTGACAGGCGGGAAGAAGGCGACCTCGTCGCCGTCCTTTATGGTGGCATCGAGCTTGGCCATGTCCTGATTGACGGCGCAGCGGAGGTTTTTGGCGGTAGCCAGTGCGGCGCGGCCCTGCCCGACCAACCAGTCGCGCAAGCTGCCCACGGTGAGCACGCCGGCCGGCAGTTCGATGGTTTCACTCGGCAGGCCGAGGGCTTCCTTGAGGCCGGCGAAATAGAGAATCCTGATGCTCACGCCAGTAGCTCCGAGAACGGGATGAAGCGCAGCGTATCGCCCACGGCGATGGTGTTGGCCGGCGGGTTGAGGACGAGGCCGTCGCTCCAGCACAGCGAATTGACGACCGCCGAGCCCTGGTTTTTGTACAGTTCAACGGCCCCTTGCGCGTTGAGCGTAGCGCGCAGGAATTCAAGACGGGCGCCATCGGCCTTGGTCCACACCGACGCCGACGGCAGATTGAGGACACGCGGCATGACGCTGGCCGCCCCCTGCAGACGCAGGATGAAGGGGCGAACCAGCATCAGGAAGGTGACGAAGGCGGCGACCGGGTTGCCCGGCAGGCCGATGAACCAGGCTTTGCCTTCGGATTTGCGGATTTCGCCGAAGGCCAGCGGCTTGCCGGGCTTGATGGCGATCTTCCACATATTGAGGCTGCCTTCGGCTTCGACGGCCGGCTTGACGTGGTCTTCCTCGCCAACCGAAACGCCACCGCTGGTCAGCACCAGATCGTTGTCGGCGGCAGCGCGGCGCAAGGCGTCGCGGGTCGCGGCCAGGCTATCGGCGACCGCACCGAGATCGCGCACTTCACAGCCCATGCCTTCGAGCAGGGCGCGCAGGGCATAGCGGTTGGAGTTGTAGATGGCACCGGGCGGCAGGGCTTCGCCGGGCTGCACGAGTTCGTCGCCGGTAAAGAAGACGCCGACGCGGATGCGCCGATAGACCGGCAGTTCAGGCAGGCCGGCCGAAGCAGCCAGGGCGATTTCCTGCGGGCGCAGCTTGCAGCCGGCTTTCAGGATTTCCGCACCGACCGAGATATCTTCGCCGGCCCGGCGGATGTTCTCGCCATTTTGCGGCAGGTGGTTGATGACCACCCCGCCCTCGCCGTGTTCGCAGCGTTCCTGCATGATTACCGCGTCGGCACCCGCCGGAATCGGCGCGCCGGTAAAGATGCGGGCTGCCGTGCCGGGCTGCAATGGCGTGCCGACCGTGCCGGCCGGGATGCGCTGGCTGACCGGCAGGCAGACACCAACGGCAGTGATGTCGGCGACGCGCACGGCGTAGCCATCCATCGCCGAGTTGTCGAGCGGCGGCACAGCGACGGTGGATTGCTGCGCAACGGCGAGAATGCGGCCGGCTGCAGCGGTAATCGGCAGCGAGCGGATTTCTTCGACCGGCTGGGCGGCGGCCAGCAGATTTTCCAGGGCTTGTTCAAAACTCAGCATGGGCGGGCCTGCAAATTCAGGTGGTTCATGACGAAATCGGCCATCGCGACATAGTCGTTGAGGGGCAACGTCGGCAAGCTGGTGGCGATGGCGGCATCGGTGGCGACGGCGACGATGTCGTGACGTTCGGGGAAGAGCGGCGGTTTGCCGTTTTCCGGACGGTAGACTTCGAGCTTGGGCACGGGTTCCTGCTTAAAACCTTCGATCAGGACGAGGTCGCAAGGCGAGAGGTGGCCGATCAACTCGGCGAGCGTTGGTTCCGGCTCATCGCGCCGCTCGTGCATGAGCGCCCAGCGATTGCCGCAGGAGAGCAGCACCTCGGTCGCCCCGGCTTCGCGGTGACGGTAGGAATCCTTGCCCGGCCGGTCGATGTCGAAACCGTGGTGGGCGTGCTTGATCACCGACACCTTGAGGCCGCGCGCGGTGAGTTGGGGAATGAGCTTTTCCAGCAGGGTGGTCTTGCCGGAGCCGGAATAACCGGCGATACCAAAAACTTTCATGGGCGGATTTTACCTGTTCAGCCGACGAAAACCGGGGCAAAACCACCGCCCGGCGTCCGGAAATTGGTGGTTTGACCCTGATACAGGCGAGCGGCAACGAGCTGGATGCGACCGGCGTAGACATAGCAGCGAATGTCGGCCTTCATCGTCATTTCGACGCCATCGACCGGCACGAGGTGCTCGGAGGGCGGCGCGATTTCCTGGGCGATGTAGCCGCCATGCAGGATTTCCTCGAAAACACGCTTGGTCAGCTTGTCGCCCCTATAGGCGGCACGGCTGCCAAAGCCGGCCGGCGGCTTGAAGAACCAGCCTTTGCGTCCGGCCCAGAAGACGTCGGCCTGTTCGGGCGTTACCGCAACGGTTTGCGGAATGCCGGCAAGCAGGATCTGACGGGTGGCCGCGTCAACATTCAAGGCCAGCAAGGCGACGTCGTCTGAGAGCAACATCAGGTTGCGCTTGTCGGCATAGAGCGCATGGGCGTGCGGATGCGGCGTCAGGACCACGGCGCCGGCCTCAAAAGCAGCCCGGATGGCGGCATTACCCGGCGCATCGAGGGCGAAGTCGGTGAGGCGGTTGTAAATCAGGTCGATGGGCTGGCCGGCATGCAGGAGTTGCTGACCATCAAGCGTGAATTCGCCCGGATCGGCGACCACGGCGGCAATGCCGTGTTGCTCGAAGAGGGTTTTGAAGAGCGCGAATTCAGGGGCCAGGAACTGTCCGGCCGGGCTTTCATCGACGATGGCGATGCGGCGCAAGGGCGCATCGCCGCGCTCCAGACGCCACTCCTCGCGGAACATGGCGACGTATTCGTCACGAATCCGCGCCCCTTCCTCCACCTGGCCGTGCGCCGCGAGCAGGTAGGCGTTGAGCAGGCCACCACCGGCATTGGTGTTGATCTCGATGAGCCTGGGGCCATCTGCCGTCAGGTGGAAGTCATAGCCCATGAAAACGCCACGCGCCTTGCCTGGCAGGCGGGCGATTTCGGGGGCCTGGGCGAGCGCATGCGCCTGGTAGGCCGGCAGGGCGATGACCGACTCGATGGCCGTGATGATCTCGCCCATGGCCTGCATGGCGCTGGCGGCAACGGTGATGGCCGGGGCCGAGAAGAACTGCGGCTGGCCTTGCTGCAATTGGTCGAAGGTTGTTTTCATCCGCTTACCGGTTGGCGAAGAAATCGAGGACGACCTGCAATTCGCGGGTCCGCTTCATCGGTGGCAGACTTTGCCAGACGCGACGGCCATAGGGCTTTGATATGAGTCGGGGATCGCACATCATGAGCACGCCCTTGTCGTTTTCGTCGCGAATCAGCCGGCCGGCGCCCTGCTTGACGTTGATTACGGCGCGCGGCAACTGGTATTCCATGAAGGCGTTGCGGCCCTCGCGCTTCATCTGCTCGATGCGCGCCGAAAGCACAGGGTCGTCGGGTGGGGCAAAGGGAATCTTGTCGATGACGACGAGCGACAGCGCCTCGCCGCGCACATCGACGCCTTCCCAGAAGCTCTGGCTGCCGACCAGGATGGAATTGCCGTGGTGGCGGAAACGTTGCAGCAGATCGTTCTTGCTGCCCTCGCCCTGAACCAGCAGGGGCATGTCGATGTTTTCGTCTTCGAGCTTGGCCTTGAGCAGTTCGTGCGTGCGGCGCATGGCACGCAGACTGGTGCACAGGAAGAATGCCCCGCCCTTGGCCGCCTTGACGGCCGGCCAGGCGGCGTCGACCACCGTGTCGGTGTAGTTCCAGGCATTCGGGTCAGGCATGCCGAGCGGGACGTATAGAATGGCCTGCGTGTCGTAATCGAAGGGACTGTGCCAGCAGGCGGAATCCGGTTCGCCGAGACCAAGTTCGGCGCAGTAGTGGTGGAACTTGCCCTGCACGGCCAAGGTGGCCGAGGTGAAAATCCACGCCCGCGGATGGCCGCCCATCTGCTTGCGGAAAATTTCGGCGACATCGAGCGGCGTCGAGTTGAGTTGCAGAGAATGGGTGAAGGCTTCGGCCCAGCGCACATAGCCTAGATCGCTGACCTGCTGCCAGGCGGTCAGGCGCTGATCCATTTCGGTCGCCCGCTGCCAGCATTTTTCCAGCCCTTCGGCGCGTTCGGCCTGGGTTTCGAGCAGGGCGGCGAAGGCTGTGACCTCTTCTTCCAGCGCCTTCAGGGCCGGCTCGAATTCCGGCTTTTCCTGCAACTGGCCGTAGGAGAAACGGCCGCTGTCGATGCCGACGGCCAGACGTAAATCCTTGGCGGCCTTTTCCAGCTTCTTGCTGGCTTCCGGCAGAGCCAGGCAGTCGCGGGCCGAGGTCAAACCTTCGGCGCGGGCATCGCGGGCCAGATCAAGCACCTGCGCTGTGGAAATACTGTCGCCGAAAAACAGCGTCGCCACTTCCGGCAACTGGTGTGCTTCGTCGAAGATCACCGTGTTGCAGGCGGGGAGCAGTTCGGCCATGCCTTCGTCGCGGAGCATGACGTCGGCGAAGAAGAGGTGGTGATTGACGACAACCAGGTCGGCCGCCATCGCCTCGCGCCGCGCCTGCATGACGAAGCACTCCTTGTAGTCCGGGCATTCCTGGCCGAGGCAGTTGTCCCGCGTCGACGTGGCGTGGCCCCAGACCGGTGAATTCTCCGATACCTCGATGCACTCGGCCTTGTCGCCGCTCTGCGTGGTCTTGGCGAAGAGCGAGATGCGGCGGGCGTCGGCGGCATCCTCGCGAGTCAGGAAGCGACCGTCTGCAATGGCGTGTTGCAGGTGATAAGGGCAAACGTAGTTGGCCCTGCCCTTGAGCAGCGCGATCTTGACCGGCGCCTTGAGGGCGTCGCGGACCATCGGCAGGTCCTTGTTGAAGAGCTGGTCCTGCAAGGTTTTGGTGCCGGTCGACACAATCACCTTGCCGCCCGACTGCAAGGCCGGGACGAGGTAGGCGAAAGTCTTGCCCGTGCCGGTGCCGGCTTCGGCGATGAAGACCGAACAGCCCTGGATGGCGGCGGCGATGCGCTCGGCCATGTCGACCTGCTGGTCGCGTACGCGATAACCGCTGATAGCGCGGGCCAGAGGGCCTTCGGGAGAGAATATTTCCGGGAGGGAGGACAAGGGAAAGGGCCGGGAAAGTGCCTGAAAAATCAGGGCCGAATCTTAGCAGATGCGGGGTCTTTTCAGGGCTTGACCAAGCCTGAAGCAGCCGCCGATTTTCCTGCACCTCGGCCCGCCAACACCGCCAGTCAAATGCGGCACGGATCGGGCGAAGTGCCATAATCTGCTACCCAGGCATTGATTGGAAAACCGGATGTTGATCATATTAGCCGTCGGCACCCTGCTGGTGATTTTGCTCGGCGCCTTTGTCGCCTATCGCAAACGCTATCGCGGACTGGCACTGGGCCTGAGCCTGGGTGTGTTGACCATCCTGATCGGTCTATGGGCCATTTTTCAATCGCGCTCATCGACGGCGGCCATCGGCATCCTGATCCTGCCGTTCTATGCCTTGTTTTCCGGTGGCATGGCCTGGCTCTACCGCAACCTGATACAGGCCGAACACAAGCTGCTGCGCGGACTGGGCTGGCTATGTCTGGCCCTGGCGCTGGCCGTACCCGGTGGGCTGGTCTATTCGGGCTTTGAGACCATCGCCCTCAATCGCAGCCGCGATGCCCAACATCAAGCCAATCTGGCCGAAATCGAGCGGAACAGGCAAAGCATCAAGGCATCGCTGGCCAACAATCCGGGGCGCGAAACTGAAGTCATTGAAAACCTCATTGCCGAGCACCTCGGTCAGCGAACGTATATTTTGCCCCTGCTCGAAAGCCGTTTCGTCACGCCGGCCACCGTCGATCGCCTGGCCAATTCGGATGATCTCGGGATTGCACTTTCCGCTTTGCGGCATCCGGCCTGCCCGCCTGCAACGCTGGCCCGCATCTACCGTACGCACAGTTATCCCGACTACTTCTTCCAGGCCATTGCATCCCATCCCAACTCGCCGCCGGACATCCTCGTCGACCTCTACCGGCGGCCCGTCACCATCATGGGTCTGGATCGTTCCTTCGCCCGCAATCCGGCAACACCCCGCGACATCCTGCTGGAGATTGCCACGACCACCAAGGAAAGCTTCGTCGTCCAGCAACTGCTGCAAAACCCGAAATTCGACTGCACATTGCTCGCCCCCATCGAAGCCGCCCTGACCCGGACGGAAAGGCCCACGGACAGCTACAGCCTGAGCCGCGTGGCTGAGCTGCGGGATGGCCCATGCGGCATACGCACACACTGACACGCGCTGTTGCAAACCGTTACTTGATATCGATGCCCTGCCGCCCTATCTTGAACACATGCGCTGACCAGACATCAGCCTGACGGCCCCACCCACCTCCCCCCCTCCGGGCCGTCCAGAAAGCCTCGTACTTCCCCCGGTACGAGGCTTTCGCCTTTTCGGGATCGGGTTTCGGCTATCCTTGCGGCCATCGTATCTGCCGCCCGACCCGCATGCCAAAAAGACGAAAAAAGAAACTTGTCCGCGTCATTCATCCGTCGCCCGGCCCCCTGCCCCTGCGACTCGCCCCGCTTTACGTCGATAAATTGCTGGT
>CAIYYE010000496.1 GCA_903930395.1 uncultured beta proteobacterium | reverse complement strand
GTTGTCGAAGACGGCGGAGACGAAGCCCAGCGCAAAGGCCGACTGCCACGAAGCCGGTGGCAAGGCTTCAACCGGCATCATCGAGGCGCAGAGCACCAGCGAGAGCAGGAAGATCGAACCCTTGACGGTTTCCGGCATCAGTTCCCAGTCGTGACGACGCACGGGGATGGTCAGGATGATGGCGACCCAGACAGCGACGCCAATGAACGGAAAGTGCTCAGCCAGTTCCGGGAACTTGATGTTGACGGTGATGTTGGTGGCCACTGCAAAGACCAGCATGGTGGCCACGACGAAAATGCGCCCCCAGTCGATTTTGGTGTGGCCGTGCGCATGCTTGATGATCGGCGAGTACGCATGCTGCTGCTTGGCGCCAAAGTAACCGATGATGAGCAGCGCCACGCCGGCCGCAACGTAGGCATCAAAAACCTGAACGGGGCTGATGCCGTCGATCCACATCATGGTCGTCGTCGTATCGCCCACCACAGAGCCAGAGCCACCTGCATTGGAGGCAGCGACAATGGCGGCCAGATAGCCGATATGGACCTTGCCCTTGAACAACTGGTGGGCCATGGCGCCGCCGATCAGCGCGGCAGCGATGTTGTCGAGGAAGCTGGAAATCACGAAGACCATGACCAGCATGACGAAGGCGCCCTTCCAGTCGTCCGGCAGATACTTCGGCAGGATGACCGGCACATGGCTCTTTTCAAAATGGCGGGCAAGCAGCGCAAAGCCGGTGAGCAGACAGAACAGGTTGGCAACCGTAACCCACTCGTGACCGAGGAGTCCCATGAACCCGGCAATGCCGGCGCCGGTCTTGAAACCGGTGAAAATGATCTTGTACAGGCTGATGGTGAACAGCCCGGTCAGCGCGACATAGAGCGTCACATGATGGAAGAGCGCCACGCCGAGCAAGGTCAGCCCGAAGAGGATGAAATCGACGGGGATACCGCCAACGGTCGGCAGGCCGTCGGCGGCAAATGCGGAAACCGGCAGCAACAGGAGTGCGGGCAATAAACGATGCATGGCTGTTCTCGTGGATGATGAAATTCTGGTTATTTTTACGGCAGAGCACCCCGAAGAAACCTCCTTCAGGATGCATCCCGAACGGCAAACGACACTATTGTCGACTGACTGTCTCAGGTTTTCAAATTCGGATTATCCCGTAGTCGCTCAATCGTCGGCCATATCCTTGCGCGGTACGGTTTCCGGGTCGGCGATGATGCCGCGATAGATCTCGATCCGGTCACCCGGCTTGAGCGCGGCATCGAGCTTGACCAGACGGCCGAAGACACCGACCTTCTGAGCCGTCAGATCGATATGCGGAAACTGTTTGAGTATGCCCGAGCGCTCGATGCCGTCTGCCACCGTCGACGCGTCGGGAACTTCGATATTGAGCCAGATTTGCTGGCCAGGTTCGGAATACGCCACACCGATCTGCATTGTTCTTCTCCTCAGGCTGCTGCCAGCCCGGCTTTTTCAGCCGCCCGTTCATCCAGGCGACGTTCCATGACCCGCTTGCCCGCCAGCAGGAAGC
>CAIYYE010000495.1 GCA_903930395.1 uncultured beta proteobacterium | reverse complement strand
CGCTTTCTCCGCGCTGTGCTTGAAGACCAGGTGCGAAACGAGCACCGCGCCGACCAGCGGGACGGGCGGCCGGGCGTGGAATTCGTTATTGAGGCGCTGGCGGAGCGGGTGCTCTTCCAGTCCGGAAAGCGTCAGGCGAGGGTGCATGGTCGAGGGCGTAGGCGGTTGCGGGGCAATTGATTGTATCGTAAGCAATTCATGATTCGGTGGATGTGGTCGTATAGGCGCCGAATTGATTTTTCGGGCGAGTCGCGCCTCAATTCGCGCGGAAAGCGGGAGGACTTGCGGAGTGGCGTAAAATGGCGGGCTGACCATGGCGCGAAGCTGCCTGCCGGACCACTGACAAAGGGACTATGAAAGACTATTACGGACTGCTTGGCGTCTCGCCCGACGTGACTGCCGAGCTGATCAAGACGGCCTATCGCAAGAAGGCGGCGCAGTTTCACCCCGACCGCAATCCGGCGCCCGATGCGGCTGCACGGTTCCGGGAGGTACAGGAGGCGTATGAAGTGCTGGCGGATGTTGATCGCCGCAAGGTCTATGACGAAACCCGACGTTCCAGTTTGATCGACGACCCCCTGCTGGTGGCGCGCGAAATTTGGTCCAGCCATTTAGGAAAGATGCAGCAGTGAAAAAATCGTATTACTTTGCCGAACTGTCCTCCTCGTACGACGCCGAAATCCAGGATTTGCTCAACGATTCGGAAGGCAACTCGGCGCTTAAGGCCCGACTCAAGGAAAAGCGTCAGGAACTCGCCGCCCTCCTGCCGATGATCGAATTCGCTCCGGAGATGGTCGTGCCGGTGTTCTACGACGCATTTTCCTTCGCCAATCCGAAGGCGATGGCGGCGGTGGTCGACTGCGAGCCGGATGATGGTGATTTTCCGGGCTGGGACGACGTTTCACTGCTCGTTACGGTGGCCCCGTGGGCGGCACCCTATCTGGCCGCCGTGCTGGCCGAGCGGGCGGGTGGGGAATTCATGGTGACGGCTGTTTGTCTCGAATTCATCCGCCAGTTCGATCACAGTGCGCCGCCGGCCGCCGCTGAAGATGACGAAGAGGCACGCGGTGAGCGGAACGGCGACGGCGATGGCGACGACGCTGAAGATGCCGACCTGGCCGAAGCGGGCGACGACTGGATGGCCGAGCAGGGCTTCGATTCGCTCAAATCCTGATCGTACGCAGCGACCGCAGTATTCAATTTTCTGGACAAGGTAAGACATGACGCATCCGGTGCTACTCAAGACATCCCAACTCATTCTCGCGGGCGATCTCCAAGGCGCTGAACAGGCCCTTGCCGATATCGCCGACAGCGAGGGCGATCACGCCCTGGTCGAAATTCTCGACGACATCGCGCCGAAAGACCTGCTCGCCGTCATGCGCGGCTTTGATGGATCGCGGCAGTCGGTGGTCAATATGGTTGTCACCCCGGAGCAGTTCGCCCGCGCCGTGATTCTCGAAGCCCGCTACCGCGACCGGACCCATGCCGCCCTGCACGGCATGATGAATGCCGTACTCTATCGCGACGAGGAAATGACCACCGAATACCTCGAGGCCATCGGCGAGATCGAAGGCGGCTACGAGGTGCTGGCCAATTATTTCGGCGAGCGCGACGATGAATTGCTGGCTTTTGCCATGTCCGGGGTCTTCTCCGAAGACTTCGAGGCCGAGCACGGCCATGAATCGAAATCGATCTCCTGGCTCAACGAAAAAATCGAGGAGATCGACGAAGCCCTGCATGAAGGCAACTCGATCACCGGTTCGCGCCCCAAGGTATCGCGTTCGGAAATCGCCGACCGTGACTGGATGGAAACCGCCTGGGTACTGCGTTACGAACTGTCGGATATTTTCGAGCAGATTGTTATCACCCTGCGCGACCGTCTGGCCAGCCGCGTTGAAGCCCTTGAGGACGACGAAACGGTCGACAGCAAGCCAAAGCCTGCGCCGGCCGCCGGGCTCGATGACGAGGAATCGGCGCTCTGAGCATGACGACCCTGAACAGCGCAATCGCGGTCGTCGATGATCGCCCGTTTTTCGAGAAAGCCATTCGTTTCGGTCTGGCGAACGGCATTTTGTCGCGCCCGGATCTCGCCAGGATGGAGGCCGACGGTCCGAAAGGCATCGTCCAGATCGCCGATCATTTCGGTACTGCCTATCTGCGCACCGATCTGGAAAGCGCCGTCGTGCGCATGGCCAACCTGATCAGCCTCTATCTCGAAGATTTTGCCAACGGTGACCTCTACGCCGCCGCCGTCTCCTTGCGCGACAACAGCCTGCTCTCGCATTCGCGGGGTGGCTCCGAGATGCTCAAGCGGCTGCACGCGATGCCCGGTGAAACCTCCTTGCACCCGCGCAAGGTCGATGCGCCGGGGCAGAAGATTTTCGTCAATGAGCGCAGCTTCGCCTTTCCGCTCAGCGTTGCCAGCTACCGCGCCCAGCTTGCACAGTGCCAGAGCAACCAAAGGCAGATCGATTTTGCCCGCTGGCTGTTGCGGCAGTTGAACGCCAGGCAGGAGGCGTGCGAAGACTACAGCGCCGAAGAAGTCATACGCTCGGCGATGCTGCTCCTCCACGTCGGTGCCAAAACGCTGGAAATGCCCTCGAAACGCGACTTCATCAACTTGATCGAAACCCTGCGCAAGAAAAGCTTCAAGTCCAAACCGGCCGTGCTTGATGCCTTTTTGCGCGAAGCTCCGACTGACTTCCAGGCAATGACACGTCAGGCCATGCAGACCTTCGTCGACAGCGATCTGCCCCGACTCAAGTCGCCGGAAAAATCGGCCGACGAGATTCTTCACGCCGAAACCCAGGGTGCCTTTTTCGTCCGCGACACGCCGGAAGAGGACGTGGTTGCCTACGACAAGCTGGTCGCCAGGGAATGGGTCCGCATCACCAAGGGCAATGCCGACGACCCGGCCGTGCTGGCGACGATATTCCTCTGTGTGGCGACCGGCCATCCGCCGAAAGCCAGCGCCTTGCTCAAGGAGGCCAGGAGCATCATTGCCGTCTTCCGCGCTCAGGGCTTTGCGGCCAATGCGGTGTCTGCCTTTATCGATGAGCACGCCCCGTTTGAACAGCGCGAAGACTTGAAGGCAATGTGGGCCGAGGATTTACAGCCGGATGCCGAAATTCATCTGGCCGATAACGATCCGCAGATGCCCGACAGCCACATGGATCGCGCCCTGAAATATTTTCGGCAAAACTGCGTGGCGAACTGGAAGGGCAGCAGTCGCTGAGGCTCAGAGGTCGAGCGATTTGACCAGTTCGAACAGGCGTTGGTAGAAATCCGGTGCTGTCACCGTTTCTTCGCCGACCTTGACCAGCGTGTCCTTGTCGATGGCCCAGGGCAAGGATACCGACCCGAGGGCGGAAACGCTGACCCCGGCGCTGCTGCCTTTTGATTTCATTTCGAACTGGGTTTCCAGCGCGTTGGCGTAAATGACCGAGCCGAGCGAACTGGGCAGGCAGACCAGGGTAATCGTCAGCCGGCTGGCTTCATCGATCTTTGGACGGAAGTATTTTTCACCGCGAATGTTCAGGGATTTCGCTTCATCGATCTGGTAGCCCTGGCTGAGCAGTGCGCGCTTGCCGATTTCGCAGGCGCCTTCAGGCTCCCGGCTGCTGTAGTACTGAAACGGCGTTTCGCTGGGGAAGGTTTCGGTCTGATACGAGCGCGTCGCTTTCGTCGTGGTGCAGGCGCTCAGCAGCAGGCCGAGCAAGGCGGCCAGCACGATGGATCGGCTGCGGGTGGGCTGTTGGTTCGGCGCGGCATTCATGGGGGCGTATTCTAAGGATTTTGGGCGTGGCCTGCATTGCCCTGACAAACGCTGGCTTGCCCGGCGGCAATTATTTGCGCTCGGTGTAGGTCGGCAGGGTGATGCGGAAAGTCATGCCTAGCAGGCGGGCGGTGAGGACGACGGCCATGCCGACCCAGGCGGCGATCACCGACGAAATGCCCAGGTATTGCAGCCCGACCAGCGCCAGCGCGCCGGCCCAGGCGGCTGACGCGTAGAGTTCGCCGCGTACGAAGACGAGCGGCACTTCATTGCACAGCACATCGCGCAGCACACCACCCACCACTCCGGTAATGACCCCGAGCAGACTGGCAACCAGCCATGGCGCCTGCCATTCCAGCGCCACCTGCGTCCCGGCGACGGTGAACAGCGCCAGCCCGATGGCGTCGGGAACCAGGAAAAGGCGTGGCGAGAGCTTGAGACCGCGCACGGCAAAAAAGATGATCAGCGTCGTCGCGAAGGCCACGAGCAGGTAAGTCTGGTCGCTGATCCAGAACACCGGGCGGTCGAGCAGCACATCGCGCACCGTGCCACCGCCCAGCGCAGTGGCGCTGCCGACCATGACGGCGCCGACCAGGTCCATATTCTTGCGCCCGGCGTCGAGGACTCCGGTCAGGGCATTGACAGCAACGGCGGCGAGGCCGATCCAGTAAAGCAGGTTTTCCATGATTGGCGCGCGCTCAGTGGGGGCTTGGCTTCTGCCCGGCCGGGCAGGTCGCCGGGTCACTCGAATAGGCGCCAACGCCGATGCTGCGTAGTCGTCGCAGGTAGCAGTCGTGCTTCTCGGCCCAGCGATAGCCGCGATCATCGGCGAGCAGGCCGGGCAGGTTGGTGAGGTCGATCTCGGCAATCTGCAGATCATGGCCACCAGTTGCCTGCATCAGGCCCTCGACCAGGAGCAGGTCGGAAACGAGGTAGGCGGCGTGGCTGCGTTCGCCGCCCAGGCGTTCGACTATTTCGTCGAGGCTGAGGCCGGCATAGGTTTCCAGCGTGGCACGGAGCAGGGTGGGCGATATTTCGCTCAGACTGCCCGGACGGTTGAACAGGCTGGCCACGGCCGGCGCGACGCCGCGTGTCACCGGGCGGCTGATCGCCGTCATCGTCGCACCCTGGGGTAAATCGCGGGCGATGTCCCGGAGCCGGCTGCGCAGCAGGTCGCGGGCGCTATCCACTTCCACCGGGCTCATCGGCTGCAATTCGCAGGGAAGTTGCGTCGCGTTACGTAGCGCCTTGCACAGTTCGTGGTGCCATAACTTCTGGCCGAACAGGGCGCCGAAGGAGTGACGCTCGCCGGCAATCTGCAGGCTGCCACCGCCGATGTCGAGAATGTGGCTGGTCGTCAGCCGTTCGCCAAGCAACTTGTGGGCGCCCTGGTAGCCATAGGCTCCTTCCTGGCGCTGGGGAATGACCAGAACGGCAACGCCGCTGGTCTTGCGGATAGCCTCAAGATCGACAGCGAGTTGTTGGCGATCTTGCTGTGCCGCCATGCGCCAGGCTGAAAATCCGCCGCCCAGCCGCGCACAGTCCGGGCCGAAGCCGCCCTTGTTAGGCAGGTCGCGCAGGGCGGCTATCGTTGATGGGAGCGTTTCGGCCAAGCCGCGCCCAGCCGCAAGGGGGGCGAGGTAGTCGATGTTGGATCGCATGATTTCGCTGCGACCAGACTCTCCGGCACGAATGCCGGAGGAGCCCATGTCGAAGGCGATGCGGCACGGCTCGCCCGCCGTGGCGACAGCGGCGAGCAGACAACCGGTGAGTGCGGCCAGCAGTCGGCAGCGGCGGCGCACGTCGCTCAGAGGTGCAGGTAGCCCATGATGCCGGCGACCACACCGAGCACCGAGGCGCCATAGACGCCGACCAGCATCCAGCGCTTGCGGGTAAGGAGGGTGATGGCGGAGAGGGCGATAGCAATCTGGATCAGTGTCGTGGCCAGAGCCCAGCGCTCGTGCACGTGCATTTCCTGGTTGCTGTGTTGGTCAGATGCCTTGGCTTCTGCTTCGAGTTTTTCGGCCTCGAGCTTTATTTCTTCCTTTTCCTTCTTGTAGCGCTCGATGGCCTGCTTGAATTTTTCCTGCTCATCACCGTGGGTCAGGACGACTGACAATTCGGCCAGATTCTGCTTGTTGCTCTTGGCCTGGTAGTAGTTCCACTGGTTGGAGGCGGCCGTCTTCTGGATGGCCGCATCGTTCTTGTGAAGCAGGGCAGCGTTTTGCGAGTGGCCGCCCAAGTAGCCAAAGATCGCGCCGACGGTAGACAGGACGGCCGTCAGAACTGCGATGCGCGAGGTGAAGTTGTCGCCGCCATGCTGGGCGACGTGTTCAATTTCGTGATCGTGTGGGCCATGAACGTGAAAACCGTGTCCGGACATTGTCTTTCCTTGTTTGCGAATGAGGTTGCGGCGGAGAGCCGCATTTTATATCTCGCTGGGGTTCGCAAGGCGAGTCGATGTGCTGTTTTCGGCGCAGAGCGCCACAGCTTCCATCCCCTCAGGAATGCGTTTGCAAATGCACGATCAAGCCCATTGAAGGGGCAATAATCTCGAATAGATTGAAAATCGCTCAATCCGGCAAAAAACGAATTAATGGCAAACGGTGTGAAATAGTTCCCATAACTATGCCTTTCGATATATTAACATTCGACGATATTGAAAATTGATGGAGGGGACTCATGAGTGCAAGCCAGGATAGAAGAAAATCGAAAGATCGGCGGGGCAGGGATATCGGCCCGCCGGCCGCTTGGGATGATCGGCGTAAAAAAGTGGAACGCAGGCTTCCGACGGCGGAGGAAACCGAGATGACGGCAGAGGAATTCGCCATGTATTTCGGCAAGCTTCCCGCTATCCGGGAAATTGACCAACACCTTCTCGACAAGGCGGCAGAGGTATTTGACTGCGTGCGCAGCAAGTTCTGAGCGATTTTCCGCCGATAAAAAAGCCGCCTGCAGGCGGCTTTTTTGTTTCAGTGTCGACAGATGTCTATTTGACGATCTGGTTCAGTTCGCCCTTGGCATAACGCTCGGCCATCTTTTCCAGCGACACGGCCTTGATCTGGCTGGCACGGCCGGCACAGCCGAAGGCTTCGAAGCGGGCCAGGCAGATTTTCTTGGCGGCTTCGCGGGCCGGCTTGAGGTAGTCACGCGGGTCGAACTTGCCGGGGTTCTCGAACAGGTAACGACGCACAGCGCCGGTCATGGCGAGGCGGATGTCGGTGTCGATATTGACCTTGCGCACGCCGTGCTTGATGCCCTTGACGATTTCTTCGACCGGCACGCCGTAGGTTTCCTTCATGTCACCGCCGAATTCGCGGATTTCAGCGAGCAGTTCCTGCGGCACACTGGACGAGCCGTGCATGACGAGGTGGGTGTTCGGGATGCGGGCGTGGATTTCGGCGATGCGGTCGATGGCGAGGATGTCGCCGGTCGGCTTTTTGGTGAATTTGTAGGCGCCGTGGCTGGTGCCGATGGCGATGGCCAGCGCGTCGCAGTTGGTCTGCTTGACGAAGTCGGCGGCCTGAT
>CAIYYE010000494.1 GCA_903930395.1 uncultured beta proteobacterium | reverse complement strand
CCAGCTTGTCGAGCGCCTCACGCGTGGTTTCGAAGCTTTCACCCTTGTCTACGGCAGCAAGGACCGCATCGTCGCCCGACTCGGCGCCGACATAGACCATTTTCAAGCCGGCTGCCGCCAGATCGTCAATTTCCGACTGGCTTTTCTTGCGTAAATTGCGCGGCAGGCAGTAGCTTGAAATGCGCCGAACGGCCGGCAGATGAGTGTGGATCGCATCAAGGATGCTGATCAGGCGCCGGGTCGGCAGGACCAGCGCATCGCCGTCGGCAAGAAAGACACGGCGGATGTCGTGGCCGAAGCGCTGGCCAGTCAGGCGGATGCTTTCCAGGACCTCATCCTCGCCGCGCGCCTGGAATTTCTTTTGCGGCGCGGTATACATTTCGCAGAACGTGCATTTGTTCCACGAACAGCCGTCGGTGACCGGCAGGATCAGCGATTCTGCTTCGCTCGGCGGGCGGAAAACCGGCTCGACGTAGCGGATCGGAATCATCAGGCGCCGGCTCTGGCGACAAAGGCCGGCGGCACCGAAGTAGCCTTGCGAACGCTGTAGTCGAAGAACATGATGCCATGCTTGCCGCGTGCCACTTCGCGGCCGCTTGCCTTGTCGCTGAGTCGCCAGACGAGGTCGCAGCCATATTTGTTGAAATCGTTGGCGCCCATCTCGATGATCAGCGTCTCGCCATGGAAGGCTTCCGACCGGTATTGCGCCGCCACATCGGCGACGACAATCCCAACCCCCTCAATATTCAGTTCGGTATAGCCGAGCGACTTGAAGTAGCGCACCCGCGCCTCAGAAACCAGCGAGATCAACTGGGCGTTGTCGAGATGATTGCCATAGTTGATGTGACCGATATAGATGGGCATTTCAGTCGAGAACGAAAATGATTCGGGCAGATCAATCTTGATGCGCGGCATGGTGGGTACTTAGTCGATGGCAAAGACACATTTTAGGGGCTGCGACGTAAAATCGCGAAAACACCGGAGCGAACCATGAAAACCATCAACCACAGCCGCCTCGACCAGGTCGTCCTCGATGCCCGCAAGGCCGCCGATAGCCGCGCCGAGGGCTACCGCGAACGTGCCCTGAAGATTTACCCATGGATCTGCGGCCGCTGCGCCCGCGAATTCACCACGGCCAATCTGCGCGAACTCACCGTGCACCATCGCGACCACAATCACGACAACAACCCGAACGACGGCAGCAACTGGGAACTGCTCTGCCTGTATTGCCACGATAACGAGCACCAGAAACAGATCGAGGCCGACCGCGGTTATACCGACACCAGCACGAAACGCTGCGGTGGCGCCACGCATAACCCTTTTGCCGCACTGCAATCGCTGCTCAAGAAGGACTGAGCAGCGACTCTATTAGCTGTCGCTAATAAGAGACAATGCAAATCCCCGGTAAAACCGTTGATCTACCGGGATGAAGTGCAATGCTGTCGCTATCCGGCGACACGCCCGGTGGCGCGCAAAATATAATATTGTTAATAATCAACAATATACATGGTGGCCCGCTACTTGCATTAGCTAATGGGACTAATCGCCTAAGAGGGCCATCCCATGCTGAAACCATCTCTACCTGCCACAAACTCCGCGAGTACCGCCCAAAAGACGCCGCAGTTCAAAGGTGGTCTGGGCGGCACTGGTTGAAGGTCATCTGCATTCAGCGCATTTCGTGATTCAGCAAAACCTTGCCAAGACTGGAGCAACATGACAGACAAGACAAACAGCATTTTCCAGGCCAGCGGCCTGATTCGACACATCAGCCTATCCGTCCTGATGCCATTTTTCAGAAAGATGAAATCGGCCCAAGCCGGCCAGGCGCAGGTCACCTCCTCGGTTTTTTCACAGCCGGATGAATCGGCACTATTTGCCTACGAGGAAGAAATTTGCCCGCTGGTCGAAGCCGAAGTTTTTGTCATTTACGGCCGTCATGCCGATGCCGACAAGGCGTTGCATAGCGGTATCAAAGCCGGACGCATCACCGCCGATCAAGCCCGACAGTTCTGGTCAGACCAGCAAGCCAAGCCGCCTATGCCGCGACGCGCCTGAGCTTTCCACGAAGCAACGAGAGCGCCAGCATGCCGAGCAAGGCTACGGCGCCGGCGACGATGCCAAGCACGGCATCGAGCAACATCGAAATGAGCCCGCTCAGACTCCCGGCCATATTGGTCAGCAACTCGATACCATGATGTACAGGCGGGAAGCCATGCGACAGAATGCCGCCGCCGACCAGGAACATGGCTGCGGTACCGACGATGGTCAATGTCTTCATCAGTTTTGGCGCAGCCAGCAGCAGCCCTTTACCGATGAGTTTCATTATTCCGCGGCCATTCAACAGCAACCAGGCGCCCACATCGTCCATTTTGACGATACCGGCGACGATGCCGTAAACACCAACCGTCATGATCAGCCCGATCCCCGCCAACACGCTCACTTGTGTCGTGAATGGCTGCGTCGCGACGGTGCCCAGGGCGATGACGATGATTTCAGCCGACAGCACGAAATCCGTACGGATCGCACCCTTGATTTTTTCGGCCTCGAATACCGCCAGATCAATGCTTTCATCAGCCACGGCAGCCAATTCACCGGCATGGTGGGCGGCGTCCTCGGCCTCGCTGTGCAGCCAGGGATGCGCCAGCTTCTCGACGCCTTCCAGACAGAGATAGATGCCGCCGATCATGAGCAGGGGCGTCACCGCCCAAGGCACGAAGGCGCTGATGGCCAGCGCGGCCGGCACCAGAATCAATTTGTTTTTCAACGAGCCGACACAGACGGCCCAGACGACCGGCAACTCGCGTTCGGCTGCGACACCGGCTACCTGTTGCGCATTGAGCGCCAGGTCATCACCCAGGACACCGGCCGTTTTCTTGGCCGCCACCTTGGTCAGCACCGCGACATCGTCGAGAATCGCAGCAATATCGTCGATCAGGACGAGCAGGCTGGCGCCTGCCACGTCAGGATTCCTGACCGGAAGATGTCTCCAGTGAGAACTCGCGGATCCAGGTTGCCCGGCGATCGAAGGTCGAACGACGGTCAGTGCTCATCTCGCCGTCGCGGGTTTCGTACGGGGGGGGCTCGATATTCGTGCTGACGCGACGCTCGGACTGGCGTTGCTGTTTTTGGGCGTCTGACATTTTATTTTCCATGAACTGT
>CAIYYE010000493.1 GCA_903930395.1 uncultured beta proteobacterium | reverse complement strand
GGCGACGGCCTTGATCTGGTCGGTGTCGCCGCCCTTGGGCGAGCGGGCAAAATTGGCCACCATGCCACGCGCCAGTTCTTCGGCCCTGGCTTCGCCCTGGTGGGCGATGATCGATGCCATCAGCGACAGGTTGTAAGGGTGAGAGCCAGAACGCGAGCAGAGCTTGCCCTTCAGCCTGGGGTTGGCGAGGTCGGCGTAGTTCTGGACATCTTCGGGCTTGACCGAGCGTTTATTGAAAACGATGACGCGTGCCCGTGTCGAAAAAGAAAACCAGTCCTCGGTGCGCAGGTGGGCAGGGATACGCGATTCGAGCAGCTTCGAGGACACCGGCGAAAACAGCCCGAGCTCGTGAGCTTTGGCCAGCCGGGCCGCATCGACGGTCAGGAAGATATCAGCCGGACTGTTGGCACCTTCGTTTTTGATCCGCTCGAGCAGCTCGTCTTCCTTGCCTTCGATGCGGTTGATCCTGATCCCGGTCTGTTGCGTGAAATCGGCGTAGAGCGCTTCGTCTGTCTGGTAATGGCGGGCCGAATACAGGTTGAGAATTTTTTCCTCGGCAAATGCCGGATTCAGCATTGCGAGGATCGCGGCAGCGATTAGGGCGGGCATCAGCTTCATGCGGGAACTCCGGCTATGGATGAGAATGATTCCAGTTTAGCGAGCGTTGGATGGTTTGTAAATGAGAATGATTATCGTCTTTGTACGTAAAAAAAGCGGCTTCAAGCCGCTTTCGTCGGTTGCCTTCGGGCTCAGTTTCCTTCGAGTATCCGTCGTGCCCCGTTGTAGCGGGCCATCCAGTAGCTGCTATCCATGTTTTCGACACGAACTTCGGCGCCAGCGCGCGGCGCGTGCAGGAAATGATTGTCGCCGAGATAAATGCCCACATGCGAGAAGGTGCGGCGCATGGTGTTGAAAAACACCAGATCGCCCGGCTTCAACTGGCTGGCGTCAACCACCTGGCCAACGTCGCTCATTTCGCGCGCCGTGCGCGGCAGGCTGGTGCCGACACTGTCCTTGAAGACGAGACGGACGAAACCGCTGCAGTCAAGGCCGCTGCTTTCGTCGTTGCCGCCCCACCGATAGCGAACGCCAACCAGTTTGAGGCCCTGCAGAATGACATCCTGAGCGGCGTTGGTGTAACGTTCAAAAAAAGATTGCTGCTCTTCCGGCTTGCGAATCGACTCGGCTGCCGACGGCGCAGCGATCCCGCCGAAGAGCAGCGAGGAGGCAAGAAGAAGGGAAACCAATACTTTATGCATAGCCGCGGAATATATTTCAAAAGGGGGCGGCTGTAAAGCTTATGGAAAAATCACCAGCATGGGCTATGTTCATTGGCCATAATTATGAATACAATTTCTCTCCCGAGGCGCGAGGTGAACGATGGATTCCTTCAAGGCATTGTTGATTGAAGAATGCGATGGCAAGGTGAGCAGTGGCTTTGTCCGGATGGACGAAGGACAGCTTGATGCCGGGACGGTCACGATCAAGGTTGCCTATTCGAGTATCAATTACAAGGACGCACTGGCGGCGACCGGCGCGGGCAAGATCATTCGGCGCTTCCCCTGTGTGGGCGGCATTGACCTTTCCGGGACGGTCATCGAGAGCGGTGATGCGCGCTTCAATCCGGGCGATCAGGTGATTGCCACCAGTTTTGATATCGGCGTGGCGCATCACGGCGGCTATGCCGAAGTCGCCCGGGTGCCGGGTGACTGGGTGGTTCCATTGCCGGCAGGCTTGTCACTCCATGATGCGATGGCGCTGGGCACAGCGGGATTTACTGCGGCGCTCGCCATTGTCCGTATGGAAGAGAACGGCTTGCGCCCCGGCAAGGGGCCGGTCATCGTGACCGGTGCCACCGGCGGCGTCGGCAGCCTGGCGGTCGATATGCTGGCGCGGATCGGTTATCACGTCGTGGCGCTGACCGGCAAGGAGAGCGAGGCCGAGTACTTGCGCAGCCTGGGGGCGGCCGAAGTCATGCTGCGTCAGAGCCTGGACCTGTCAAAAATCAGGCCGCTCGATCGGGCACGCTGGGCCGGGGCTGTGGACAATCTCGGGGGAGATGTCCTGGCCTGGATTGCCAGCACCATGGAGCAGGGCGGCACCATTGCCAGTATCGGGCTGGCGGCGAGCATGTCCCTGAACACGACGGTGGCCCCTTTCATCCTGCGTGGCGTTTCCCTGCTCGGCGTCGATTCGGGCTATATCCGCGAACCCTATCGGCGCGGCGTCTGGCAACGTCTGGCGGGTGATTTGCGGCCGCCGCATCTGGCTGCTATGGCACGCCGGATTCCGTTCGACGACCTGCCGTCTACTTTCGCTGACTATGTTGCCGGAAAGGCCAAGGGGCGCGTCGTGGTGGAAATTGCCGGAGGCTGACGTGGCCGACCTGCCACACATTCTGGTGGTTGATGACTCGCGGGTAGTCAGGATTTCGCTCATCCATCATCTCAAGGGGCAATACGAAGTCCGTGAGGAGAGCGACGGCGAGGCGGCATGGCAGACGCTGATCCTCGATCACACCATTCAGGCCGTTATTTCCGACCTGCAGATGCCCAAGCTGAACGGCTTCGAATTGCTTGAGCGCGTTCGTACCTCAAAGCTCAGGAGATTGCAGCAACTGCCTTTCATTCTCGTCTCCGGCGAGGAAACCGAGGAAGAGCGCGCCAAGGCAAGGGCACTCGGCGTGTCTGATTTTGTCACCAAAGGGGCGGGTTGCTCCGAGCTGTTGACCCGCCTGAATAGTCAGCTTGCCCTCTCCCGTGCGCAGGAGCACATCGACGTCGAACGCGAGCACATGGTGCACGATCCGGTGAGCGGTCTGTTTACCCGGAAATATCTTGAATTGCAGGCGGCACAGGCGATGTCGCATGCCACTCGGCACGGCATTGATATCAGCGTGATGGTCCTCGGTTTCGATGGTTTCGAGCAGATGGGCGAACGCCTTGGTGTTCCGGTTGCCGAGGAAGTCGGCAATCGCTTTGCCAAGATGCTGGCCGCCAAGATGCGCCAGGAAGACAGTCTCGGACATTTCGGCGCCGGTCAGTACGCGGTGGTCTCTCCGGGTACGGCCCCCGCCTTTTGCGCGACCTTTGCCGAACGTGTTCGCGAGGCGGTCGAGGTGGCGCGTTTGTCGGTGCATGGGCAGGCTGTGGCGTTGACGGTCAGCATTGGCCTGGCCAGCGCACCGTCGGATCTGGTGACCTCGGCCGGGGCCTTGCTTGACCTGGCCGGCGAGCGGATGCATGCCGCCATGCGGGCAGGGGGAAACAGGACCGAGTCAGGCGGGATATTGCCCGCATCGCGGCCGATTTCCATTGTCCATGCCCTGGAATTGCTGGCGGCAAACCGGCAGGCGCAGGTTCTTCCGCATCTGCCGTCGCTGACCGAGCGGCTATTGCCATTGTTGCAATTGATGAATCAGGAATTTGGTCTGACTCTGCCGGTGGCAGAGATAGAGCGTCTTTTGAGTGAACGGAAATCTCAAAAAAACTAGTCCGTTCCGTATTGTGTGGTGCAGGAAAACCTAGCTAGAGGGAATTTTATGGCGACGTACAAGGAGTTTCACCAGTATTCGATTGAAAAGCCGAACGAGTTCTGGACCGAGCAGGCCCAGCTTGTGGATTGGAAAGAGCCGTTCACCCAGGTGTGCGACTATTCCCGTCCCCCATTTGCCAAATGGTTCGTCGGCGGCAAGACCAACCTTTGTCACAATGCGGTTGACCGTCATGCGGCCAAGCGGCCGAATGACCGGGCGCTGATCTTCATCTCGACCGAAACGGACGAGGAAACGGTTTACAGCTTTGCCGAGCTGCAGCGTGAAATCGAGCGCATGGCGGCGATTTATCAGAGCCTCGGCGTCAAGAAGGGCGATCGCGTCCTGATTTACATGCCGATGGTTGCTCAGGCGACCTTCGCCATTCTCGCCGCGACCCGTATCGGTGCCATTCACTCGGTGGTTTTCGGTGGCTTTGCTTCCGGCTCGCTGGCGACCCGCATCGACGATGCCAAGCCGGTGCTGATCGTTTCTTCCGACGCCGGCATGCGTGGCGGCAAGGCCGTTCCCTACAAGCACCTGCTCGATGAAGCCATCGATCTGGCCGAACACAAGCCGGCCAAGGTGCTGATGATCGACCGTGGTCTCGACAAGGCCTTCAACAAGGTGGCCGGTCGTGATGTCGACTACGCCACCGAGCGCGCCAAGTTCATGGATGCCAAGGTGCCGTGCGAATGGCTGGAATCGTCCGAGCCGTCCTACATCCTCTACACCTCCGGCACGACCGGCAAACCGAAGGGCGTGCAGCGCGATACCGGCGGCTACGCCGTGGCGCTGGCTTCGTCGATGAAGCACATCTACTGTGGCGGCGAGGGCGAAACCTTCTTCTCCACCTCCGACATCGGCTGGGTGGTCGGTCACTCCTACATCATCTACGGCCCGCTGATCGCCGGCATGGCTACCGTAATGTACGAAGGCACGCCGCTGCGTCCCGATCCCGGCATCTGGTGGCAGATCGTCGAGAAGTACAAGGTCAACGTCATGTTCTCTGCACCGACCGCGGCCCGCGTGCTGAAGAAGCAGGACCCGGCCTACATGCACAAGTACGACCTGTCCTCGCTCAAGCACATCTTCATGGCCG
>CAIYYE010000492.1 GCA_903930395.1 uncultured beta proteobacterium | reverse complement strand
GGTCAGGCGGGCCAGGTGATGGGCCTTGGCGGCGGCATCGACGATGTCGCCGACGACCCGGCCGGTGAGCTTGCCGCCGGAGATTTCCAGTTCGTTCGAGGTGGCGAAATCGAAGCCGAGTTCGATGCGCAGCCGCTCGGTGAAATAGGTGAAGCCACCCGACAGGATGGCCGTGCGCAGCCCGGCGTTCTGGGCGGCTTCGAGCAGTTCGCGGGCGCCCGGCGAGAGCAGCAGGCGTTCGCCAAAAACGCGGGCGAGAACGCGGGCATCCAGTCCGGCGAGCAGGGCCAGGCGCTGGCGCAGGCTTTCCCGGTAATCGATCTCGCCGCGCATGGCGGCTTCGGTGACGGCCGAGACTTCTTCCTTCTTGCCGGCAAAGTCGGCCAGTTCGTCTATGCATTCGATGGTGATCAGCGTCGAATCCATGTCGAAGCAGATCAGGCCGAAGTCCGAGAGTTTCCTGCCGGTCTCGACGAACGCCCAGTCCAGCTTCTCGGCTTCGATGAGCGGAATCAGCGCATCGAATTCCGCCGTGCGGCTAGCACCTTTCAGGCGAACGACCTGTGGCGGTCGCGGCTCGACGCCAGCTGCGCCGGTCGCCGCAACGATGCGTTCAAGCAGGAAGGTGGGGAGGGCACCGCCCTGGATGACGAGATTCATCGATCCTCGTCCACGGTCGGGGTGGATTTCGACGGATAGAGCGTCTGGCGCAGGTTGAACAGATAGCTCCCGGTCGCGATCAGGCCGGCGACCACGCCGAGGATATTCTTGAGGCCAGGCTCCATGAGATCGTCAGGCGCAAAGAATATCCACCAGGCGGCGACCATCAGGCCGATGAGCGTCCCGCGCAGGTAAATCCAGCGGCGAACGGAGGGGTGGCAGGCGGCGGGGGTTTCAGATTGAGCGTTCATGCGGGAAATTAAAAATCGGCAAGGGGCAGCGAAAGTTAAAAGGGTACAGACCAGCTTTTATCGCTGGCTATATTTTCATACAGCCAGGACGGATCAATGTCTGCACCATTGGGCCAGGTTAGAACGCCTAATTCAATTTTTACCTGAGCGAAGAAATCCAAGTCAGCGAGCGCGGCATAAATGCCAGGTTCGGCCGCCTTTGAAATAGCAGAAAAGTCAGCTAGGCCGGTCGATCCGTCACGGAAGGTTAAGGCCAGCCGGTGATTCGGCATGACAGAAACAGCCAAGATGCGCCAAGGGGCGGCCGGGATTACTCCAGCGGCTGGATTTTCTTGGGTAGCTGTTTGGTTTGGCATAGCTTCCAGTCCTCCATCAATTCCGGTCTGTGTTCGATAGCCCATTCTATCGTCAGATTCAAGGCGCGTTTGGGCAAGTAGCCTTTGATGACTTCGAGTGTCCGGATGTCGATCAGTGCTTCGTGTTCGGCGTACATGGCATGGAAATGTGGAGGCGCGTGTTCTCGCCAGAACATCTGGATGACGATGCCGAAGAACTGGCTGATGGTCGGCATCGATTCCGACTCAGGACAAACGATCCGGCAGCACGTCGCGCAGCATGATGGCGGCATCGCGGATCATCTTCTCGGTGCTGGCCCAGTCGACGCAGCCATCGGTCACCGAGCAGCCATACTTGAGCTGGCTGAGGTCGGCCGGGATGGGCTGGTTGCCGGCTTCGATATTGGATTCGATCATGACGCCGAGCAGCGATTTGTTGCCGTTGCGGATCTGGTTGACGATGTCGGCCATGACCAGCGGCTGCAGTTCCGGCTTCTTGGAGCTGTTGGCATGCGAGCAGTCGACGACGATGTTGGCCGGCAGTTTGGCCTTGGCCAGCGCCTGTTCGGCCACGGCGATCGAGACTGCGTCGTAGTTCGGCTTGCCATCACCGCCACGCAGGACGACATGGCCGTAGGCGTTGCCCGTGGTACGGACGATGGCGACGCGGCCTTCGCTGTTGAGGCCGAGGAAGGAGTGCGGGTTGGAGGCCGACAGGATGGCGTTGGTGGCCACGGCCAGATCGCCGCTCGTGGCATTTTTGAAGCCAACCGGGGTGGACAGGCCGGACGACATTTCGCGGTGCGTCTGGGATTCGGTGGTACGCGCGCCGATGGCCGTCCACGTGATGAGGTCGCCGTAGTATTGCGGGCCGTAGGGGTCGAGCGCCTCGGTGCCGGCGGGCAGGCCGAGTTCGTTCACGTCGAGCAGAAACTGGCGGGCCTTTTCCATGCCGACATTGACCTGGAAGGAATCATCCATGAAGGGGTCGTTGATATAGCCCTTCCAGCCCACCGTGGTGCGCGGCTTCTCGAAATAGACGCGCATGATGATCTGCAGCGTGTCGCCGACTTCATCGGCCAGGGCCTTGAGGCGGCGGGCATAGTCCATGCCGGCGACCGGGTCGTGGATGGAGCAGGGGCCGACGACGACGAAGAGGCGATGATCCTTGCGGTCGATGATCTTGCGCAGCAGGTTGCGGCCGTGCGTGACCGTCTTTGCGGCCTTGGGGCTGAGCGGCAGGCGGGACTGGATCTCGGCCGGCGTCGGCATGGCGTCGAAGGCGCTTACGTTTACGTTGTCGATGTTTTTGGTGGTCATGGTTTAGTGGCTCAACTGGCGAATCATGTCTTTCACTGCAGTAACCTTGTCGTGCAAGGTCGGGCAATGGCGTAAAAGTGAAATTTTATCCTGTCCGGCCAGCTTATAGCTGCGGTCTTTCTGGATCAAATTGATAATCTTGATCGGCTCGATAGGCGCCAGACGGGCGAATTCCGGGCTGAACTGCAGGGTGATCTGGTCATTGGTGGCATCGAGCTTCTGGATGCACAGCGGTTTGACCAGCAGGCGCAGGCGATGTGTGGCGAGCAGGGATTGCCCCTGGATCGGCAGTTCGCCGAAGCGGTCGATCAATTCTTCCTGCAAGGTGTCGATTTCCTCGGCGTTTTCGCCATTGGCCAGACGCTTGTAGAGGGTCAGGCGCTCATGGACGTCGGGGCAATAGGCGTCGGGCAGCAGGGCCGGGGTGCGCAGGTTGATTTCGGTCCCGATGCCGAGCGGCTGGGTGAGGTCGGCAGCGGCCAGATGCTTGCCCTGTTTCATGGCGGCGACAGCGCGGTTGAGCATGTCGGCGTACATGTTGAAGCCGACCTCCTGCATCTCGCCC
>CAIYYE010000491.1 GCA_903930395.1 uncultured beta proteobacterium | reverse complement strand
GTGCCGCCGGTCACTACGATTTGTCCAAGAACAAGCCGGTTACCGATTCGACCAAGGTCGAAGCTGGTCAGGGGACGCAGGTCAAGGGGCTCAATGACTGGCAGGGCGAAATTAGCGGCCTGCCGGCTGCCAACAGCCGGTTCACCCGTCTCAAGATCGGCATGTCGCAGCAGCAGGTGACCGATATCGTCGGCCAGCCGACCGATCAGGGCGCCTATGTTACCGGCAAGGCCTTCATTCCCTTCTACTTCGGTAGCGACAAGACACGCTGGGAAATGGCCTACAAGGGTCAGGGGCGCCTGATTTTCTCGAATCAGGCTGGCTTCGGCAGCGGCCACTACCTGACCTGGATCATTCACAATGCCAACGAAGGCGGTTACCGCTGACAAACCAGGGTGCCGAATAGGGAACGGGGCCTGTTCGGCCCCGTTTTGTTTTGACGCAGATACTTCAGATCAAGTCGGATAAAACCTTACAAAACCGACTGTTTTCTGCTCTTCTGGTTTAGTCCACATTCTCAGCGTCAAAGCGCTTTCAAACCTGCCCCGCGTGATAGCCCGTAACGCGCTCGACTTCATTTTTCGAGCCGAGGATGACCGGGACGCGCTGATGAAGTTTTTCAGGCTGGATATCCATGATGCGCTGCCGGCCCGTCGTCGCCGCGCCGCCCGCCTGCTCGATCAGGAAAGCCATCGGATTGGCTTCGTACATCAGGCGCAGCTTGCCGCCCTGGCCCCGGAGCTTGCTGTCCAGCGGATACATGAAAATGCCGCCGCGCGTCATGATGCGATGCACGTCGGCCACCATCGAGGCAACCCAGCGCATGTTGTAATCCTTGCCGAGCGGGCCTTCCTTGCCGGCTTGCATCTCGGTCACATAGCGCAGGACCGGTGCTTCCCAGAAGCGCTGGTTGGCCATGTTGATGGCGAATTCCTTGGTGTCGGCGGGGATCTGCACGTTTTCCTGGGACAGGATGAACTGGCCCTGTTCGCGGTCCAGGGTGAAGACGACGACCCCATCGCCGACGGTCAGGACGAGCAGGGTGGTCGGACCATACACGGCGTAGCCGGCCGCGACCTGGGCGGTGCCCGCTTGCAGGAAGGCGGCTTCGGCGGCTTCGGGCGTGGACAGGTCGGCGCCCTCGGGGCATTTGAGGACCGAGAAAATGGTGCCGATGGAAACATTGACGTCGATGTTCGACGAGCCATCGAGCGGGTCGAAGGTGAGCAGGTATTCGCCTTGCGGATAACGGTTGGGCACGAGGTGCGGCAGGTCCATTTCCTCGGAGGCCATGGCGGCGAGATGGCCGCCCCATTCGTTGGCGTCGAGCAGGATGTCGTTGGAGAGGACGTCGAGCTTCTTCTGCGCTTCGCCCTGCACATTGTCGCTACCGGCTTCGCCGAGCACGCCGCCCAGCCCGCCCTTGCCGATGGCGATGGAAATGGCCTGGCAGGCTCGTGAAACGATTTCGATCAGGAACTTGAGGTCGCCGGTGATGACGCCCTTGTTGCGTTGCTCTTCGGTGAGATAACGTGCCAGCGTACGCTGTGCCATGAGAACCCCTGCTGCGATGACAAAAGCGGGATTTTACTCTGCCGAGGCCCTGGCGTGGAGGAAGGAAAAGGCCGCGGCGCTGGTCAGCGGCTTGCTGAACAGGTAGCCCTGGACCTCGTCGCAGCCATTGCTGCGCAGCAGGTCGAGCTGGTCTTGGGTCTCGACGCCTTCGGCAATGACCCTGAGGCCGAGCGAATGGGCCAGGGCGATGGTGCCGAAAGCGATGGCGCGGTCATTGAGATCGGTTTCGATATCGGCGACGAAGGAGCGGTCGATCTTGAGATGATCGATCGGGAATAGTTTGAGGTAGGCCAGCGATGAATAGCCCGTGCCGAAGTCGTCGATGGCCAGCGTGACGCCCATGCGGCCGAGGCGTTCGAGAATGAGGACGGCTTCCTGCGGATTTTCCATCACCGAGCTTTCGGTGATTTCGAGTTCGAGCAGTTCGGCTGGCAGCCCGGAGACGATCAGCGCATTGGCTACCGTCTCGCAGAAGTCGCGGCGGCGGAGCTGGCGGGCCGAGACGTTGACAGCCATGCGGATGGGCTTGAGTCCGGCATCGATCCAGCGCTTCAGTTCGCGGCAGGCGGTGGACAGGACCCAGTCGCCGATTTCGACGATGATCCCGGTTTCCTCGGCGACCGGGATGAAACGGTCCGGCGCAATCATGCCTTCGGTCGGGTGATGCCAGCGGATCAGGGCTTCGACCCCGGTCGGACGGTTGTCGTCGGCGCGGAATTGCGGCTGGAAGCAGAGTGCCAGTTCGTTGCGGGCTATAGCGTGGCGCAGCTTGTGCTCGATGCTCAGACGTTCCGAGGTGACGCGGTTCATCTCGGCCGAGAAAAACTGGAAGTTGTTTCGCCCGGCCGACTTGGCGTGATACATCGCCGTATCGGCATTTTTCAGGACGGTATCGGCGTCGGCGCCGTCGTCCGGGAAGAGGCTGATGCCGATCGACGGGCTGGTATGCAGCTCGTGGCCGTTCGCCTCGATGGCCGAGGAGAGCGCACTGATCGCCTTGCTGGCGGCGATGGCGGCGTCGGCGGCCGTGTTGATGCCGGGCAGGATGATGACAAACTCGTCGCCGCCCAGGCGGGCCACGAAATCGGTTTCGCGCACCGTGGCGGACAGGCGGCAGGCCACTTCGCGCAACATTTCGTCGCCCACCTGATGGCCCAGGGTGTCGTTGATGATCTTGAAGCGGTCGAGATCGAGAAACATCATGGCGATCTTCCAGCCATGGCGGCGCGCCTCGGGCAGCAACTGGCCAAGACGGATGAGCAGGGCCATGCGGTTGGGCAGGCCGGTCAGGGCGTCAGTCTGTGCAATGTGCCGCATGCGCTCTTCCGAGCGCTTGCGTTCGGTGATGTCGGCCAGGATCCAGACGTAGTGAGCTGGCTGGCCAGTTTGCGGGTCGTCGACACGGTTGACCCGGGTGCCGGCGGGAAAGCTGTCGCCGCCTTTCCGGGTGAGTTCGAGCTCGCCTTGCCAGGAGGCGCGCAGGGCAATATCGGTCTCGAATGCCTGTTGCGACTGCCCGACATGCAGATCGATCAGGCCGAAGACGGTCTGTCCGACCAGCTCGACGGCGTCGTACCCGGTCATCTGGGTGGTGGCCGGATTGATCGAGAGAATGCGGTGGGCTTCGTCGGTGAAAATAATGCCGGCCGGCGTATGGGTGTATACCTTCTGCGCCAGTTGTTCGCGTTCGGCGCTGGCGCGCTGCTCGGAAATGTCGGTGTAGGTGGTGATGATGCCGGCCGGCTTGCGGTCGATCTCGAGCGGTTCGCTTTCAACGACGTAGGAACGGCCGTTGGCCCCATTGCATTCGAAGTGTCCGGTCTCGAATTTTTCGGCCTGGGCCGTAAGATTTTCGACGAGAGTCTCCGCATCGCCGACGCCGTAATCACCGCGCTCGACCTGGAGCCGGATCAGGTCGGAGAAATGAACACCTTCCCGGACCGCGTCGGCGGGAAGGTCGAGGGCCTCAATGAATCCCCGGTTCCAGACCCGCAGGAGCAAGGCTTCGTCGAACACGCTGATGCCCTGGGGCATGCCCGACACCGCCGCCTGGAGGTAGGCCAGTTGGCGTCGTGTATCGATGGAAGGGGGCGGGAAGGCGTCCAGTGAGTTCAATGACAGCGGCAATTATGGTGGCGATGATGAATCATAGCCCAGCCGTCATGCGCCCACCATAGTTTTGATGGCTTTTATTGTTTCTTGTAAATGGCTGCTAGTTCTGCCATTTGATCGAGCAGCCGATCGATGCGACCTGTTCTTGCGGACCCTTGCCACTGCGGGCGATTTCGAGCATCGCCGCATGCAGTTCGCGGCGTGCATCGGCGGCTGCGGGAGCGCGACCGGAGGCGTCGAGTCGACCGCGGTACTGCAGCTCGAGGTGGGCGTTGTAGCCGAAGAAATCGGGCGTACAAACAGCACCGTAGGCACGGGCGACGGCCTGGCTGGCGTCGTAGAGGTAAGGGAACGGAAAGGCCAGCTCGCTTGCCCAGCGCGCCATCGCGTCCGGCCCGTCTTCCGGATAGGCGGCGACATCGGTGCTCATGATCGCGACGCAGCCGATGCCCGCCCGGGCAAGGTCCTTGCAGTCGCGGATCAGGCGGTCGATGATGGCCTTGACGTAGGGGCAGTGGTTGCAGATGAACATGACGAGAAGGCCAT
>CAIYYE010000490.1 GCA_903930395.1 uncultured beta proteobacterium | reverse complement strand
GTTACAGCAACTGGGGTGGTAGAGTGCGGCATCGCCTATGCTGAGCCGGCTAGTCGATGGCTCTCTTGCATGCCATCAATCGGCGATAGACCAGCTGCTGACTATGCAGACCTTGGTATTCCTGAGTCGGGCGTTGGTGGCGATGGTCTTGGCGAGATCGTCGTCGGCAAACGCAGGGTCATCCACGATGGCCAGGGCCTCGTCAAAGCGTTGTAGCTGACGTAGTAACTCGGCCTCGACCATAGGCATGGTCGGCGCTTCTGGTGCGTTCCTGGTTATTGCTGCTAACAGGCCCTCCAGGTTGTCGCACGTTTGGCGGGCAGTCATCGGGTTCCTGAGTGTCGATCCCCGGTCTGCATGGTTTCCAGCCCACCAGAGCTTTCTGCGCAGTATCAGTTCCCGTTCCGGATTGTTGCCGAGGCCATGCTCAAGCGCCCACACCAGCTCACGCCCTCGAATGCTTTCGATTTTGCCCGCCCAGTGCCACGAATCGGGAACGCCTTTCCAGGCCCGCTCCTTGGCCAAGGTCGATGCATCTTCCTTGTTGAAATGGCCCAGCGCACGTTTCCAGGCGGGCCATGCCGTCGATTCTGGCTCACTGTGCATGATGCCGATTTGCATCGCATCTTCGATCCAGAAAATGCCTTCGCAGGACGGGCACACGGCGATGTCCTGGCGGTGGCCAAGGCCAATGATGCTGGTGAATCCATCAGACCATGTTGTGGCGCCGTAGTTATTAATCGAAGCCAGCCTGGGTTGCAGCATGGGCTCGTCACAGAGAGGGCAGGCAAGTACGGCGGGCTTAGCGAAGCGGGTCATGGTTGTAGATCAGTAAAATCATCGAAGCGAACTGGCCATCCTGTCTTTTGCGTGGAGCAATGTCGTCATGCGCAGGGGGATAAAACGGGCTAGTCAAGTTAATGCAATACAAAATGCAACGGCACTTTGACCCTGTTTTCACAGGCTGATTACGCCGCTTTTTCGCGAATCTGAATCACCTTTGCCCCTGACTTCAGCTTGCCCAGGTAGTCTGCCCATTCCTGCATCAGTTTTTTCCGCTCAGGAAGGTACTCGGCGCGGTTGTAGGCGGCACGCACCTGGTTTTGCTCAGCATGGGCTAGTTGCCGCTCGATCACGTCGTGGCGGTACCCTTGCTCGTTCAGGAGGGTTGATGCTACGGAACGGAAGCCATGGCCAGTCATCTGACCCTTGAATCCCATGCGGGCAAGGGCGTAGGTCACCGTATTTTCCGAGATTGGGCGGTCCCTGTTGGTCATCGAGGGGAAGAGAAGGCGGCCACTGCCGGAGAGGATGTGTAGTTCCTTCAGATATTCGATGACCTGTTTGCTCAGTGGCACGATATGGGCTTCCCGCATCTTCATGACTTCCTTCGGGATGCGCCATAGGGCAGCATCGAAATCGAACTGCGACCACTCGGCAAAGCGGATCTCTTTTGTGCGCTGGAAGGTATAGGCCAGCATCAGCATGGCAATCTTGGTGGTGACTTCGCCACGGTATCCATCGATGGCGCGAAGCAGATCCGCAAAGTCCTTGGGATCGGTGAGGGCGGCATAGTGCTTCGCTTTGACGGTCGATAGGGCGCCATGAAGGCTGGGTGTTGGATCGGCGTCGGAAATCCCGGTGCTGATGGCGTAGCGGAACACGGCACCGCAGTGCTGCTGGATCCGGTGCGCCATGTCGACGGTGCCGCGTTTTTCGATGGCGCGCAGCATGGTCAACAATTCAGGGGCGGTGAGGCTCTTGATGGGCTTGCTCCCGATGACGGGAAAAGCATGGCGCTCCAGGCAAGCCTTGGTCTTGCCCGAATAGGTCTCACTCCATTCTTTGCCGCGCACCTTCATCCAGTCTCGCGCGATGGCTTCGAAGGTATTGGCTTGCGCATCACGGCGCTCGGCCTTGTCCTGTTTGCGTTGGGCTGACGGATCAATGTCCTGAGCCAGGAGCTTGCGCGCTTCATCCCGCTTGTCGCGGGCTTGGGCGAGGCTGGTTTCGGGGTAGGTGCCGAGTGCCAGGGTCTTGCGCTTGGTGTCGAATCGGTAGTCCATGCGCCAGAGCCTTGCACCGCTGGACTGGATCAAGAGATACATCCCTTTTTCATCGGCCAACTTGCGGGCTTTCTCGCTAGGTTTTGCCGTTCGGACTGCAACATCGGTGAGCGCCATGGTGTGCCTCGTATCGAGAGTTTGGCGGTATTTGATGGTGTATACCGTCAGGTATCTCGTATACCGCCATCTATACCGTCACATATGTCGGTATTTCATGAGACAACTTTAGACCGTATTGGACAACTGGGCAATAAAAAACCCCGCATTGGCGGGGCTTTTTGGGCTACCGTGGATTACGGTAGTTGATAATTTGGTGCGTCCTGACGGGCTCGAACCGCCGACATTCTGCGTGTAAGGCAGACGCTCTACCAACTGAGCTAAGAACGCTGGGGCGCGCATTATATCGAATTATCCGCAGTGCGTCATTCTGCTTGGTTCCCGTGACAAGGGGCGATGCATCGCATGGCAAGATAAATCCGGCGTTTGTTGGTAATCTACTCCCATGCCCGCGAACTCTCCAGTTCAGTTCACTTTGCCGGCCCTGGCCGGTCTCAAGCTTTCCGAACTTATCTCGGCGTTGAGTCACGCGCTGGATATCACGGAAGGGCAGCCGGAAGGGCATTGCGTGCGGTGCTGCTGGATCGGCATGCATGTCGGTCGTCGTCTCGGGCTCGGAGAGGACGATTTGTGGCACCTCTATTACACCTTGCTGCTCAAGGATCTGGGTTGCAGCAGCAATGCGGCGCGCATTTGCGAGCTGTATCTGACCGATGACCTGAGTTTCAAGCGTGATTTCAAGACGGTGGGCGACAGCCTGCCCAAGGTGCTGCAGTTCGTGCTGAGCCATACCGGCCTCAAGGCGCCACTGGCCGAGCGATTCCGCAGTGTGCTGACGATCATGCGCGATGGGGATGGCATTGCCCAGGAGCTGATTGCGACGCGTTGCCAGCGCGGCGCCGAAATCGCCCGCTTGTTGCGGTTTCCCGAGAGCGTTGCCGCCGGCATCTACAGTCTGGACGAGCATTTCAACGGGCAGGGCCGGCCGCAGGGGCTGGCCGGGGAAGCGATTCCACTCTATTCGCGGATTGCGCTGCTGGCCCAGGTGGTCGATGTCTTCCATACGGCTGGCGGTCGGCTGGCGGCTTTCGAGGAGGTTCGGCAGCGCGCCGGCGGCTGGTTCGATCCGGCGCTGGTGCAGGCTCTTGAACAACTGGAAGACGACGATGCCTTCTGGGCGACACTGGCTGCGCCCGACGTCATGACGGCCGTGCTCGGGCTGGAACCGGCCGGGCATGTCGTGGCGCTGGATGACGATTATCTCGACGACATCGCCGCCGCTTTCGGTCAGGTGGTCGACTCGAAGAGCCCCTACACGAGCGGCCACAGTGTGCGTGTCGCGCTTTACACCGACCTCATTGCCGAAGCGCTGGGCCTGGCGCCGGAGCGCCGACGCTGGCTGAAGCGCGGGGCGCTGCTCCACGATGTCGGCAAACTGGGCGTCAGCAACAGCGTGCTCGACAAACCCGGCAAGCTCGACGACGACGAGTGGGCGGCGGTCAAGGCGCATGCGATGTACACCGAGACCATCCTCTCGCGCATCGATGCCTTTGCTGAACTCGCGGTGGTTTCGGCGGCGCATCACGAGCGCCTCGACGGCAAGGGCTACCCGCGTGGTGTGATGGCTGCCGAGATCTGTCTGGAAACGCGGATCATCACGACGGCCGACATCTTCGACGCAATCACGGCCGAGCGCCCGTATCGCGGTGCCGTGCCTATCCCCAAGACGCTCGAGATCATGGCCGAAAATGTCGGTACGGCCATCGATGCGCAATGTTTTGACGCACTGAAACAGGCACTTGCCCGCCTGCCGAGCTGATTCCCCCGTAAAATACGCCCTTTGTTTGCCGGCCAGTCCGGATAAGGTTTCCAGCGCATGACTATTTCGCAAAAAGTGCCGACTGTCGGCTTCGTTTCCCTTGGATGTCCGAAGGCATCCTCCGATGCCGAGCGCATCCTGACCAAGCTGCGGGCCGAAGGCTACGAGATTTCGCCGAGCTACGACAATTCCGACCTCGTTATTGTTAACACCTGTGGTTTCATCGATGCCGCCGTTGAAGAGTCGCTCGACGCCATCGGCGAGGCCCTCAACGAAAACGGCAAGGTCATTGTCACCGGCTGCCTCGGTGCCAAGGGCGACATCGTCCAGTCCACGCATCCGTCCGTGCTTGCCGTGACCGGCCCGCATGCCGCCGACGAAGTAATGGGCTATGTTCATGCCCATCTGCCCAAACCGCACGACCCGTATTCGGACCTCGTGCCGCCGCAGGGCATCCGTCTGACGCCGGACCATTTTGCCTACCTGAAGATTTCCGAAGGCTGTAACCATAGCTGCACCTTCTGCATCATCCCCTCGCTGCGCGGCCCGCTCGTTTCGCGGCCGGTCGGCGACGTGCTGGCCGAAGCCGAAAACCTGGCGCGCGCCGGGGTCAAGGAAATCCTCGTCATTTCGCAGGACACCAGCGCCTACGGCGTCGATCTCAAGTACCGCACCGCCTTCTGGGGCGGCAAGCCGGTCAAGAGCCGCCTCAAGGAATTGTGCGAGGCGCTGGCCAGTTTCGGCATCTGGGTCCGTCTGCATTACGTCTACCCGTACCCGTCGGTCGATGATGTCATTCCGCTCATGGCCGAGGGCAAGATCCTGCCTTACCTCGATGTGCCTTT
>CAIYYE010000489.1 GCA_903930395.1 uncultured beta proteobacterium | reverse complement strand
GGCGACGGGAATACGGACCAGGATGTCCAGCGTCCCGATCAAGCCAAAGGGATGGTGCACCGCATAATCGTAGAAATTTTCGCGGGTCAGCGTGACACCGAACTCCTCGAAAATGACCCGTTGGTAAACCGACATGGCCGGTTCCCCATCGATTTTGTCGATCCGGTTGCCTTGCGTCGAACTGGCGCGCATCAGCGATTTGGTCACCGGATAGGCATGCCGGGCGGCGAAATGAATCTCCGGGCCAATGACCAGACCAAGCGCACCATTCGATACCAGGCGCAGGTTGTCGAAGAGGCATGGCAGGGGCTGGAAGGTCTCGCTCCCGGCGCTAACGCCGGTATAGGCATAGTCACGTCCCAGGCGATCGAAGAGGTAGGACAGCATCGATCCCGTGTTCGGCAACATGCTGTCAAAGACCAGAAACAACCGCTGCTGGCTCGACGCCTCGGCGACGGCCCGGGCTGCCTTCAATGCGTCGCCGATCTGGCGAGCCGCGTTGGCCGAGTCGTCGCCAAGGGGGCCAACCAAAAAACCGGATGTCGCACGCGGCAGCAGCAGAAAAGTGACGCCCTGCGTGGCGAACCCCATTTCGCTGAGCAATGCCGGAAAAATCGCGCCGAACAGCGTCAGCTTGTGTTCATTGAACAGGGCCTGAATGCCGGGGACACTCTCTTTTTCGGCCTCCGGAAGCAGGGCCAGAACGAGCGAGTCAGAGTTTTCCTGCGCCAACTCGAGCAGCCATGCCGAGATGGCTGAATAATCGACGGCCTGAAAGTGGCGAGGAAGCATCGGGTGATTTCGCTATGGGAACGCAACGGAGGCAAGCCGGCAAGATGTCAGCCTGAAAGTGCAATACCGGCCGTAATCCTACTGCAAGTCTGGAGCAGGGTCGATGGCAAACTTCCTTGACATTGGCACCCTATTTTCAGGCAAATTGCCCCGCCACCCAGCCCGACGACCAGGCCCACTGGAAGTTGTAGCCGCCCAGCCAGCCCGTGACGTCGACCACCTCGCCGATGAAGTACAGCCCCGGTGTGGCTTTCGCTTCCATCGTTTTTGACGACAGCGCGTCGGTCGACACGCCGCCCAGCGTTACTTCGGCCTTGGCGAATCCGAGCGTACCGGCCGGCATGAGCGGCCAGGCGTTGAGGCTGGCAGCGATCCTCTCGAGATCTCGGCGGCCGAGTTCGCCGATCGGGCGCGTGACCAGTTTTTCGCCGCCCTGCAGTGCACACCACTCGTGGGCGAAGCGCCGGGGCAGATGCTCGGCCAGCAGATTGGGCAGATGGACCCGTCCCTGGCGGTGCTCTTCCAGCCAGGTCGCGGCATCGAGGCCGGGCAGCAGGTCGATGTCGACCGGCTGCTTTTTACCGCTACGGTATTCCTGCATCTGCCAGTAACTGGAAATCTGCAGGATGGCCGGGCCGGAAAGTCCACGGTGGGTAATCAGCACGTTCTCGCGAAACTGAGCGTCATCGATGCGGGCGACGGCGTCCAGCGTCGCCCCGGCCAGCGGCTTGATCGGTTCGAGCACATCGGGGGCCAGCGCGAGCGGGACCAGTGCCGGCTTGGGCGGGATGACGGGGATGCCGAACTGCTCGGCCAGCCGGTAGCCGAAAGGACTGGCGCCGATTTTCGGGATGGCCAGGCCGCCCGTTGCAACGACCAGCGACTGGCAGCCAAAGCGACCTTTGTCCGTGTCGACGCTGTAGCCGCTGACCGGCTTTCGTTCGATGTGCTGCACGGCGCAGGGGAAAGCCCACTGAACGCCGACATCATCACAGGCGTCGCGCAGCATATCGATGATCTGCCCGGCCGATTCGTCGCAGAACAACTGACCGTGTTCGCGCTCGTGATAGGCGATACGCCGCTTGTCCATCATGGCGATGAAATCGAACTGCGTGAAGCGCGCCAGGGCTGAGCGGCAGAAATGCGGATTCTGCGACAGGTAGTTGTCGGCACTGACCGTGCGATTGGTGAAATTGCAGCGCCCGCCGCCCGAAATGCGGATGCGCTCGCCGATGGTCTCGGCGTGATCGACGAGCAGCACGCGCCGGCCGCGCGCCCCCGCCTGGGCCGCGCACATCATGCCGGCCGCGCCGGCGCCAATGACGATGATGTCGAAATGCATGGGGTCCGATCGGGGAAAGTAGCTTGCGCTGAATCGGGGCGGATTCTAACACCAGCCCAATAGCCGTCGATGCCCGGTGGGTGGCGCACTTTTTCGGGGCGCCGGACGGATTTTTCGAGCCGCGTGTTGTCGCAAATACAACAAAGTCTTCGGCAAGCTGAATGACCGGGCGAGCTGGCGCCATGACCGATTGCCTGCCCCGATGCAGACGCATGAAATGACGCCGGCACAATGGACTCGGCCATTCAGGCCAATGACATCCGGCGAAACGAAAGGGATATTGCGCCTCGTTTCAAACATTTGTTCGAGGCCAAAAAGTGTATAGCTGGTTGAAACAACTCAATAAATTTTAATGTTGCACTGCAACATTTCGCAAAAATTATTGCTACAATGACTGCGCTGCAATTAAAAATTTCCCACTTAAGGAGCCTTCGATGTCTATCAATCCCGAGCAATTCGCCGCCGCCAACAAGGCTGCTGTCGATTCCCTGTTGTCCGTTGCCAACACCGCCCTGGCCTCTGCCGAGCGTATCGCCACCCTGAACCTCGAAACCGCCCGTTCGGTCCTCGAAGATTCCGCCTCCAGCGCCAAGGCCCTGATGGGTGCCAAGGACCCGCAGGAAGCCATCTCCATTCAGGCTTCGCTGGCCCAGCCGAGCGTTGACAAGGCTGTTGCCTATTCCAAGTCGGTCTACGAAATCTCCACCGAAACCCAGGAACAGCTGGCCAAGATGGTCGAAGCCCAGTTCGGCGATTTCCAGAAGAACGTTGCTTCCATGCTCGAAAAGGCTGCCAAGTCTGCCCCGGCCGGTTCTGACGTCGCTGTTGCTGCTGTCCAGAGCGCCATTGCTGCTGCCAACTCTGCTTTCGACAACATGCGCAAGACCGCCAAGCAAGTGACCGACATGGCCCAGTCCAACGTTGCTGCCGCTACCAGCGCCACGACCAAGGCTGTCAAGAAGTCTGCCAAGTAATCATTCAGCGTCACGCTGATGTTCAAAAGGCCCGCAGCGATGCGGGCCTTTTTCATGGGCGCTCGGAAAAATCAGGCGGCCAGCATGCGCCGCAAGCCGCGCATCAGCGTCCCGATAGCCGGCAGTTTCATGTACAGCTCCTCGGCCGCATCCCAGTAATCGCGGTGGTAATTGACCTTGCCGTCGGCGTCGAATTTGAGGTGCGAGACGCCCCGCATGACCTGCGCCTCGCCCTTTCCCCACAGGCGGACCCGGTAATAAAACTCCCAGACCAGCATGGCACCATTGGCATCGGCCACTTTTTCAGTCACGACAAAACGCGGCTCGGCGACCTGCCCGAACATGTGGGTAAAAATGCGCTGGATGGCGGGCAGGCCACGCACTTCGTTGAACGGGTCCTTGAAATAGGCGTTATCACTGTAGAACTCGGGGAAGCGGGCCACGCTGGCCGGCGAGAATTCGTTGTAGAAGACGATCAGTTCGTCGAGGGTCATCTCAGCCTCCGGTAAAACGGCGAATCAGGGGAAAATACCAGCGGTAGGGCAGTAGCGCGAAGAGCTTCATGAGACGGGTAAATCGCTTCGGAAAATGAATTTCGAAATTTGCCGACCTGAAGCCGTCGACCATCGCCACCGCCGCCTGTTCCGGCGTGAGCAGCGCCGGCATCGAAAAATCATTCCTTGCCGTCAGTTGGGTCGCGACGAATCCAGGATTGATCACCCAGACGCCGATACCTTTGGCGGCCAGATCGAGATGCAGCACCTCGGCAAAGTGAATCAGCGCCGCCTTCCCCGGCCCGTAAGCCAGCGCCCTGGGCAGGCCGCGATAGCCCGCCACGCTGGCGACGAAGGCGATACCGCCCCCCGCCTTAAGGTCGGGCAGGACCGTCGCGGCAAGGCGCATGGCTCCATTGAAATTGACGGCGACGATGCGCTCGGCAACCGCCAGATCGAAATTGTCGGCCTGCATCGGCACATAGTCGCCAGCCAGATAGACGACCAGATCGACGCCGCCCCAGATTTCCAGCATGGCGAGCCGGGCTTCGGCAAGACTGTCGACATCGGTCGCATCGCAGGGCAGCAACAAGGCATCGGGGATGGCCAAGGCGGTCAGCTTGTCGACCCTGCGTGCCGACAGCGCCAACCGGGCGCCACGGCTCGCCAGCTCGCGTGCCACCGCGGCGCCGATGCCGCTCGAGGCGCCGACCAGCCAGACGCGCCGGCCCTTCCAGTCAGTGATGATCGGGTTCATCGCTTGACGAAGGTGAGCGTCACTTCACCCAGGTTGAAACCCCATTTGGACATGTAGGAGCGATTCAGCATGACCTTGTCGTCCATCAGGAACATCCAGTCGTCGAAATCCACGTTGTAGACCTTGCCATCGACCGGCAGCGCCAGGACGTAGCGCCAGCGCAAGGCATTGCCCGCCACTTCGCCGATGGCCTCTCCGACGACATCGTCAGCCCGGCCGCGGAAGCTGCCATCGGCCTGTCTGGTCAGCGTCCATACCCGGCGCGAGGTGGTGCCGTCGGACCATTTGAAGTTTTCATCGAGGACGCCGGTATCGCCCGTCCACTTGGCATCGATGACGACATGAAAGCGCTTCTTCACTTCACCGGAACGCCCCTGGAACATTCCCCAGGCATCCAGCGTCCCGTTCAGGTAGGTCTTGAGGTCGAGGACGGGTTGTTCGGCGCGGTACTGTTCGACGCCAGTCGAGGCACAGCCGGCAAGGCCCAGGGT
>CAIYYE010000488.1 GCA_903930395.1 uncultured beta proteobacterium | reverse complement strand
TTCGGCTCGGCCTGCAGGTGGCGAACCAGCCACAGTTCAAGCGGATGGACCCGGGCCAGATAGCCCTGGTCGGCCAGGTTGTACTGACGCGTCGCATGGGTCTCGAAGAGGCGGCGCAGGCCCGCCTCGGTGCCTGCCTTGTCGCCCAGTTGCTGGCGCATGTGAGCCGCGAAACTGGCGAAGTCGCTCTTCGGGTTAACGCTGAGGTAGGCAGCGGCCTGCGGCACCGGGCGGGAGGGTACGGAATCGCTGAGTACATCGAGACGTTCCTCGGGTGCGACATCGCGATACTTGTGCCAGTAGGTGCGCAGGAAACCCAGTCCCTCGCGTTCGGCAAAGCGGTTGAGGAAGGCCTGGCGGGTCTCCTCGTCATCCTTGTCGCGCAGGCCGCGGGCCGGGGCATCGACGGCCTCGTAGGCGTGGTAGTGGACGATGTCGTGCATGATCCGGACGAAGACCAGATTGACCGATTGCTCGAGTGCCTCGGCGACGCTCGGGACCTTGCCGTCGTCTTCGTGCTTGAAGTTGCCAAAGCGGTGGATGCCGCCGCCGGTGAAGAAGGTTTCGCCGGGACTGGCCGAGTAGCGTCGTTCCATGGCGGCTTCGAGCAAGGCTTCGAGGCTCGTTTCGGGCTTGGCGCGCAGGGCACCGACAGCCCACAGGCTGAGTCGGTCAGCCGGGTGGAGTTTGACCTTGGCCAGTTCGTCCGGAGACATCTGGCCGTAGCGCTTGTGCAAATCGGCGACCACCAGCAGGTATGAAACCAGGGTCCGGAACTTGGCGCTTGAGCCGAGATCGAGCTTGGTACCGGCATTGATGTCGAGCGGCTGATCGAGATTGTCGGCCTGGATGCGCAGGACATTGGCAGTCGGCGTGCGCTCGTACAGTGTCAGGCTGTAATTGACCTGTTTCGGATTGCCCTTGGCCAGCAGGCGGGTTTCCTTGAGGCCGGCGCAAGAAAGGAAAGCCGGGTCGGCAAGGCGGTTGAGGACGCGCGTCACGGCTTGCTGACTGGGGCCGTCAAGCGTGCTGTGCACGGTCAGGTCGTAGCGGTCGAGGGCATAGAGGTTTTCGACGTCGAGCAGGTCGCCCAGCGTGCCGCGAATTTCGTTGACGGCCTTGCGCTCGATGAACGAGACATCTTCGCCGGGTCGGGCCTGGCGGGCCGGGCTGATCTGCACCTGAAGCGCCGCCTCGCGCAGGTCGGCGGGGATCAGGTGGTCTTCGGCGAGCAGGCGGATATAGCTGTCGGTCAGGGTGTTGAGGCGCCCCGTCGTATCGCCGAGCAGGCCGGACGGCCGGCGCTGGGCGACGAAAAGTGAGAGCGCTTGCTTGAATACTTTGGCCCGCTCGGTGAGATCGGCCTTGGGGTCGGCCAGCAGCTGATTGACGCTGTCGAATTTCTGCCCGTACCAGGCCCACAAGCCATCGCCCAGACCATTGACTTCGCCGTAACCGGGAATGCCGCCGAGCGGCACCGAATTGACGAAATCGAGCACGATGCGGCGGCGCGCCGGCAGGTTTTCCTCGCCATCCTGGTAGGCGCGCAGGGCGGCCGACATCATCTGGTGATATTTGTCCTTGCTGTCATGCGTGCGCCCGCCCGGCGAGTGACGGAATTTCTCGATCTGCGTCGCCAGCGTGCTGCCTCCGGCGCGGCCACCACCAAGGCCGATCTGGCGCATCGACTGGCCAGCTGCAACACGGGTCAAACGGCCCCAGTCGACGGCCGGGTTGTGTTTTGGCGATGAAGTGTCGAGCAGGTCGCGGTTCTCGATGAAGAGCAGCGCTTCGACCAGAACCGGTGGAATCGCCTCGAAACTGGCGTACTGGACGCGCGGATACTGGCTGTCGTAAAGCGAGCGGTCATTGCGATCGAAAATGCTCAGGCCGGCCCGTGATTTCTCATGGTAAATGGGGAAATGGCCGCCACCGACAATGGCGCGGAAACCTTCGGATTGTCTGGCCTGGGCGGTCACGGTGAAACCGGCGGCAGTCAGGCGCGGCAGGAAGGCAGCGATCTGCGCGTAGCCCAGACGTTGCTCGTAAGGGCCGGCACTGGGCAGCCAGATATCCTTGTCTGCACCCGGTTCAACGGTCCAGGTCGATGCTTTTGCCTGCTCGGAGAAGTAGCTCGCCTGGAAACCGGAATCCTGAAGTTCGACCCAGACAGCGCCAGCGATAACGGCGCCGATGCCGAGGGTGACCAGAAAAAGCTTGGATTTGAGAAATTTATGCGGGGCTTGCTGGGTGAGGCTGGCCATGAGCGGGGTGGTGCTTATCGGTTTTATGGGTGAAGAGTTTTCCGGAGTGCCGGTGTGCCCCTATTTTAAGGCGAGACGGGTGGCCTGCCATCAAGCCCGCCATAAAAAACACGGAGTTGGGGAGGCTAACCAAATTTTACGTTTGGCTGCGCATGCCCTGAGCGTCAAAGAAAAAGGACCCTGAGAATTCAGAGTCCTTTTTCTTGCGTATAACCATCTGGAAATCGATGGTTTTGTGAGTCTTTGCGTAGCTTCAGCCCTTCACATGCAACCCGCACTCCTTGGTTTCCGGATTTTCCCACCACCACCTCCCGGCGCGGACGTCTTCGCCCGGTGAAATGGCGCGGGTGCAGGGGGCGCAGCCG
>CAIYYE010000487.1 GCA_903930395.1 uncultured beta proteobacterium | reverse complement strand
GTACTTGTCGAACAATGGCTTGACAGCGGCATCGACCTTGTCGACTTCAGCCTTGTGCTGACCAACGGAGGTCCAACCCAGCATGCCCTTGAAGTTGCCCAGGCCCGGATACATGGCCAGGTATACGAAAGCGAAGACCACGGTGATGACGAACAACCAACTCCACCACTTGGGCATCGGATTGTTGTATTCCTCCAGGTTTTCATCCCAAACGTGCCCCATGGTCTTGCCCGGGGTAAACGTCGCCTTGCCCTGAATGATCAGCAATACGGCACAGGCAAGAATACTGCCCACGACGATCACAATCACGTACAGGTTCCAAAAATCGCTAACGAAATCGCTCATTTGCTTTCCTTTATATCAGCGCGGGTGCGACGTGCTGGACGCCGCACCTTCGTCATCATGTTCTGCGAACGGCAAGTTGGCGGCTTCGTCAAACCCCTTCTTGCTGCTCTTGCCGTAAGCCCAGCCGACAATCCCGAGGAAGCAGAGCAACCCAAGAACAGTAGTGAGCGAACGCAGATCGTTGATGTCCATGGCTATTACTTGACGTTCTTCAGTGCCGTACCCATACCCTGCAGATAGGCGATCAGCACATCCAGTTCGGTCTTGTCGCCAATGGCAGCCTTGGCCCCCTTGATTTCCTCATCCGTATAGGTGGGAATACCACGGGCATTGGCGTAGCCGCGCATAACCTGCATCTTCTTCTCGATGTCGGCGCCGACGGTATCCTTGGCCTTGACGTTCGCCAGGAAGGCGAATGCCGGCATGTTGGACTCGGGAACGACGTCACGCGGATTGATCAGGTGAGCACGCTGCCACTCGTCGGAATAACGGCCGCCAACGCGATGCAGGTCCGGACCGGTGCGCTTCGAACCCCACTGGAAGGGGTGGTCGTAGACATACTCGCCGGCAACGGAGTAGTGACCATAACGCTCGGTTTCGGCACGGAACGGACGAATCATCTGCGAGTGGCACAGGAAGCAGCCTTCGCGAATGTAGATGTCACGCCCGACCAGACGAACTGCATCGTAGGGCTTTACACCCTCAACCGGAGTCGTGGTCGACTTCTGGAAAAACAGCGGAACGATTTCGAGCAGACCGCCCCAAATCACGGTAAGCAGCGTCAGCACAATCAGCAGGCCTACGCTCTTTTCAATTTGCTCATGCTTAAGCATTCTTATCTCTCCCTAATCAGGCGTGATGACCAGCCGGAGCGATCACCGGCATATCCTGAGTCTTGCCACCAGCCATGGTCTTGAACATGTTGTAAGCCATGATCAGCATACCGGTCAGGAACAGGACACCACCCAGCCAACGGATTGCCCAGAACGGGTAAGAGCCCTTGACGGATTCGACGAAGCTGTAAGCCAGCGTACCGTCGGCATTGACAGCGCGCCACATCAGACCCTGCATGACGCCGGCGATCCACATGGAAGCGATGTAAAGAACGGTGCCGATGGTAGCGATCCAGAAGTGGGTCGTAACCAGCTTGGTGCTGTACATCTCAGTCTTGCCGAAGAGCTTTGGCAGCAGGTAGTAGATGGAGCCGATGGAAACCATGGCCACCCAGCCCAGAGCACCGGAGTGCACGTGGCCGACAGTCCAGTCCGTGTAGTGCGACAGCGCATTCACGGTCTTGATGGACATCATCGGACCTTCGAAGGTAGACATGCCGTAGAAGGACAGCGAGGTGATCAGGAACTTGAGGACCGGATCGTCGCGCAGCTTATGCCAGGCACCCGACAGGGTCATGATGCCGTTGATCATGCCACCCCAGGACGGAGCCAGCAGAATCAGGGAGAAGATCATGCCGACAGACTGGGTCCAGTCAGGCAGCGCGGTGTAGTGCAGGTGGTGCGGGCCCGCCCACATGT
>CAIYYE010000486.1 GCA_903930395.1 uncultured beta proteobacterium | reverse complement strand
GTCCGTTGCTGTGGCGAGTAGCTGTGCCCTCCACGGCATCGTGCCTCGGTCTCGACGGCCTGCGCGCCATCGAGTGGGGCGGGGCGCTGCGCTGGTATGTCGGCGAGCCGACGGCGATTCGCGATGCCGCCGCCCGACTTGGCGGCCATGCTGTGCTCTATCGGGCGCCGGAATCGCTGCGCTGCCTGGAAGGGGCGTTTGCGCCACTGTCGCCGGCCCTGCTTGCCCTCCATCGTCGCCTGAAACGCGCCTTCGATCCGAAGGGCATCCTCAACCCCGGCCGTCTCTACGCGGAGTTCTGATGGATACCCGACTGAGCGACGAACTGCGCGCCACCCACGCCGGCCGGATTGCCGAGGAAATCCTGCGCAAGTGCGTCCATTGCGGCTTTTGCACGGCGACCTGCCCGACCTATCAATTGCTGGGCGACGAACTCGACGGCCCGCGCGGCCGCATCTACCTCATCAAGCAGGTGCTCGAAGGCAAGCCGGTGACGGAAAAGACGAGAACCCACCTCGACCGTTGCCTGACCTGCCGTTCCTGCGAAACGACCTGCCCATCAGGCGTCCAATACAGCCATCTGCTCGATGTCGGGCGCCAGGTGGTCGAGGCCAGGCTGCCGCGCACCTTATCCGATAGGCTGACCCGTGCCGTGCTCAAAGCTGTCTTGCCCCGTCCGGCTTTATTCGGTGCGGCAGTCGCCCTCGGCAGGTTCGTTCAGCCTCTGCTACCTGCCGCCCTGGCCAACAAGCTGCCGCCGGCACAGGCGGCAGGAGCCCCGTGGCCGAAGCCGGCCGGGCAGGCGCGCCGCATGCTGGTGCTGGCCGGTTGCGTCCAGCCCTCCCTGGCGCCGAATATCAACGCCGCCACGGCCCGCATCCTCGACAGGCTGGGTATTGCACTGTTCGAGGAAGCCAAGGCCGGCTGCTGCGGCGCCGTACGCTTTCACCTCAACGATCAGGAAGCCGGCAAAGAGGACATGCGCCGCAATATCGACGCCTGGTGGCCGCATGTCGAAGCCGGCATCGAAGCCATTGTCGTCACGGCCTCGGGCTGTGGCGTCCAGGTCAGGGATTACGTCCATATTCTGGCCGACGACGCGATCTACGCTGAAAAAGCCGCAAAAATTAGTGCACTGTGCCGCGATCCGTCGGAAATTCTGAGTGCCGAAAAAGCCGGACTCCTGCCCTTGCTGGCGCCTCGCCCGGAAAAACGCGGCAAGCTCGCCTTCCATTCCCCCTGCACACTGCAGCACGGCCTGCAGATTCGTGGCAGCATCGAGGTATTGCTGCAGGCGGCAGGTTATGAACTGACAGCGGTGGCCGACAGCCATCTGTGCTGCGGTTCGGCCGGCACCTATTCGATCTTGCAGCCGGAACTGGCGGGAAAATTGCGCGACAACAAGCTCGCCGCCCTGCACGCCGGTGGCCCGGCACTCACGGCGACGGCGAATATCGGCTGTATGATGCATTTGCAGGCAGGCAGCGCATTACCGGTGCGGCACTGGATTGAACTGATCGATAAGGCACTGACATGAAACGGGATAATCTTCAATCAATTACGGTGCCATCCGGTTTTTATGCCTTTCGTGCTAATCTTGCCGGCTTCAGGGGGGACGGATGGCAATAGCAGTCGACGCCTGCGCGGCGCAGCACCAAGGGGATCGCAAGGAACAACAGGATCGCGTCGCGATCCTGCCGCATGGCCGTAAACGCGGTGTTGCGCTAGCCGTGGTCGCTGATGGTATGGGCGGTCACACGGGTGGTGCGCTAGCTGCCGAACAGGTGGTGCATACCGCCAAAACCAATCTCGACCAATTTTCGGCGGTCGATGAAAGTCCTCAGAAAATGCTGGAAAACAGCATGCAGGAAGCGCATACGATGATCAAGGCATCGCGCTTCATGAACGAAATGGATCCCCACAGTACGGCTGTGATGCTCCTCCTGCAACCGGGGCAGATTACCTGGGGGCACTGCGGCGATAGTCGCCTTTACCACTTTCGCGGTGACAAACTGGTCCAGCGCTCGGTCGATCACTCCTATGTCGAGCACCTGGTTGCCATCGGCAAGATTACCGCCGAGCAGGCGCTGACCCACCCCAATCGCAATGTCCTGCTGGCCTCACTCGGCGGGCAGGATGCGCCGAAAATAACGCTCTCCGAGTCGGTCGAACTGCTTGCCGGCGACGCCTTTGTCCTTTGCTCG
>CAIYYE010000485.1 GCA_903930395.1 uncultured beta proteobacterium | reverse complement strand
GCCGTGAACGGCTTCATGACCGACCCCGGCTCGAAAGTATCGGTGATGGCGCGATTGCGCAATTGCGCGCCAGACAGATGCTCGCGATTGTTCGGGTTGTAGGTTGGCCAGTTGGCGAGAGCGAGGATTTCGCCGCTGCGGGCATCGATGACGATGGCGCCGCCGGCCTTGGCATTATTGGCCTCGACCGCCGCCTTGAGCTGGCTGAAGGCGAGGTACTGGATCTTCGAGTCGAGCGCCAGGCGAACATCCTTGCCGTCCTGCGGCGGCTTGGTCGCACCGATGTCCTCGACGATGTTCCCGCGCCGATCACGAATCACGGTGCGGCTGCCGGAACGTCCGAGCAGGCTGTTCTGGAAGGCCAGTTCGACGCCTTCCAGCCCCTTGTCGTCAACACCGGTGAAACCGACGATGTGGGCGGTCATGTCGCCGGTCGGATAAAAGCGGCGGTATTCCTTTTCCTGATGGACACCGGGGAATTTCTGGGCGCCGATACGATCGGCAGTCTCCGGCGAGACCTGGCGCTTGACGAAGGTGAAGGTTTTTTCCGAGGCCAGCTTGCCATCCAGCTCACGAACGTTCATGTCGAGCAGCCCGGCCAGCTGACGCTTCTGCTCGGCCGTCATGGTCCGCGCGTCGGCCGGAATCGCCCAGATGGTCTTCATCGGCGTCGATACGGCGAGCATGTCGCCGTTACGGTCCACAATCTTGCCGCGCGAGGCTGAAATCTCGATATCGCGCAGATAGCGCGAATCGCCCTTCTGCTGCAGGAAGTCATTGTTGATGACCTGCAGATAGAAGCCGCGCGCCACCAGCGCGAGAAAGGCCGCCATCAGCAGCAGGCCGACCGTGCGCGAACGCCAGCCCTGCAAGGCCAGCTGCAATACCGGGCTTTCGGTAAAGCGATGGCCGCGCAGCGGACGACGACGGACGACCATCAGCGGCCACCTTTCGGTGTCACAGCGGAGTTCGGCGTCACCATGTGCAGGCGCTCACGGGCAATTTTTTCGATACGCGGATGATTGGCCCAGGTCGACATTTCGAGCTGCAACTGGCCGTATTCGACGTCGAGTTGCCGCGCCCGCTCCTGCTCAGCCTCCAGCCCCTGAAAAAGCTTGCGCGCACGGTGCTGGGAGGTCACAACACCGAGGGCGCAAAAGACGACGATAAGGAGAAGGATCACGTTGAAACGCAGCATTACAGTTTTTCTGCCACCCGCATCACGGCACTGCGCGCCCGCGGATTGGCATTGATTTCAGCCGCCGACGGCTTCATCGGCTTGCCAAGCAGGCGCAGTTTGGGTTTCGGCAGCTGATCGGCGCGCAGGGGCAAGCCCTTGGGCAAATCGTCGGCCACCGACTCGGTGCGCATGAAGTTCTTGACGATGCGGTCTTCCAGCGAGTGAAAGCAGATCACCACCAGCCGGCCACCCGGTTTCAGCAAACCGAGCGCCTGCGGCAGAGCTATCTCCAGCTGGCGGAGCTCTTGATTGATATGAATCCGTAGAGCTTGAAAGCTGCGCGTCGCCGGGTCCTGCCCTGGCTCACGGGTGCGCACGGTCTCGCGTACGAGGGCCGCGAACTGACCTGTTGTGACAATAGGTTGTTCGAGCCGAGCAGCCACAACCTTCTTTGCAATCTGGAAAGCAAACCGTTCTTCGCCATAATTTCTAATGACCTCCGTTATGTCCCGTATGTCGGCCTGTGCCAGCCACTCGGCTGCCGTCTCGCCCTGCGTGGTATCCATACGCATGTCGAGCGGCGCGTCATGGCGAAAGCTGAAGCCGCGCTCCCCATCGTCGATTTGCGGCGACGACACCCCTACATCAAACAAAATCCCATCTACGTCATTAATTTGCGCCTCGCCAGCCGCCTCAAGCAGCTCGCCAAAGGCACGATGCACCAGCAAAAAACGGGAATCAGCAATGGCCGCACCCGCCGCAATCGCTTGCGGGTCGCGATCGACCGCCACCAGGCGGCCCTTTTCGTTCAGGGCGGAAAGAATCCGGCAGCTATGGCCGCCGCGTCCGAAGGTGGCATCGATATAGGTGCCGTCGGCCTTGATCGCCAGCGCACTTACCGCCTCCTCGAGCAGCACCGTCACATGGGCGGCACCGCGGGTCACAGGACAAGGTCTCCGAAGCCCGGCGGCAAATCGCCGGACAACGCTTCAGCCGCCAGGTCGTTCTGCTGCCTCCAGCCGGCCTCGCTCCAGATTTCGAAGTGGGAGCCCATACCGACCAGATAGACGGTCTTTTCGAATTTGGCGTAGTCGCGCAGCTCGGGAGCAATCAGGATGCGGCCAGCCGAATCCGGCTCCTCGGTGCGGGCATTACCGACCAGCACGCGCTTGATCGAGGCCGAGCGCGGATCAAGGCTGGACGCCTTGAGAATCTGCTCGCGAATCGGTTGCCAGGCCGGCGACGGATAGAGCAACAGGCAACGGTGCGGATGCGCCGTCAGGACCAGCGAGCCTTCACTGGCGGCGAGCAGGGCGTCACGGTGCCTTGCCGGTATGGCAAGCCGTCCCTTCGCATCCAGATTCAGTGCCGCCGCGCCTTCGAACATTTCCCGTCTCGCTCCCCGTTTTCCCACTTTTCAACACGTTTACCCACTTTAGAACAACGAATGGGCACAGTCAAGCGGAAAACAGGAAATTTTTCTTATGCAACAAGGACTTACAGGCGATTCCGTAGATGATTTTTGAGGGAAATTACCCTTAAAAATCAAAGCAGGAACATCGACACTTAAAGTGACTTATCAGGAGTGGGGCGTGTTGGGATTTTCAAGCGCCAACCATCCCTGAAAAGGAAATGGCGGATTGCGCGAAGGCGGCAATCTGAGCGGCCGAGGCCGGGTCAGACGCGGGAAAATCAGGCCAGAAAGACGGAAACCCTGTTCCTGCCGTCGTTCTTCGAACGATAGAGGGCCTGGTCGGCGCACCGGGTCAGATCATCCGGCGTCTTGCCATGCTCGGGGAAGGCCGCCACGCCAAGAGACACTGTGAAGCTGACACGCGTCGTACCGACGGCAACCGTCAATTTCTCGACCGCCGCCCGCCAGACCTGAGCGCGCTGGATGGCTGCATCCAGCGGCATGTTGGGCAGCAGGATGAGAAATTCCTCGCCACCATAGCGACAGGCCACATCTTCCGTTCGGACATTGGCCAGCAAGGTCGTCGCGACCATACGCAGGGCTTCATCACCGACCTGATGGCCGTGGGTATCGTTCACCCGCTTGAAATAGTCGATATCGAGCATCACCAGGGACAGCGGACTGCCATCGCGACGCGCCCGGGACACCTCGCGCTCGAGTGTTTCATCAAGGTAACGCCGGTTATAGAGGCCGGTCAGGCTGTCGCGCACAGCCAGATCCTGGAGCGCCATCTGCAGGCGACCGATTTCCTCGATGCGCGCGTGCAACTGGCGATTCGTTTCGCGCAGCGCCAGCTCGGCCGCCTTGCGCTCGCTGACGTTGCGCGTGATACCGAGAATCGCATGCGCCACGCCTTCCGCATTGTGGAGAAAACTGGCCACCACCTCGGTCTGAATGATTGCGCCATCCCGGCACACTTTCTCCAGCTCGCTGACCACCACCCTTGCGGCCTTGTCGCCGGCGGCAATGCGGCGCAGGCTTTGATCGATGTCTCTAGCCAGTCGCGCTGCAGACTCCGGAGCGAGGCAGGCAGCGATGGGTTGCCCGACGAGCTCTTCCGGCCCATAACCGCACATGTCGGTGATCGATGGACTGATGTAGGTGTAACACCGGGATGAAATATCGAGCGTCCAGATGACGTCATGGCTGTTTTCCGCCAGCATGCGGTAGCGGGCTTCGCTCTCCATGAGCTTGGCGGAAATCACGCCCTCTTCCTTCTCCACCCGCAACAAGCGGATCAGAAGCAGCAACAGGGCCAGAAAAAGCAGCAGGGCCGCAGCGGCGACGACGCCCAGCAGATCACTGGAACCTGACAAGAAGTCGTCGCCCGCTAGACCACGGGCCCCGAAGAAATAGAGAAACAGGGCCGCGCCCAGCCAGGCAAACAGAAAAAACAGCACCAGCCGACGTCGCGCCCCCAAGGCACGGCAGTTCTCTTTTCCGGAGGCGGGCATATCCATCGGGGGATCATGCCATCCAGATGCACGAATCACAATAGGCGCGGCCCGTGGAGCCCCGCCCAAGCGCCGTGCCTACTTGACCTGACTGAGCTTCTGCTCGATCCGGGCCAGCGGCATCGCACCCGGAACCCGCTCGCCATCGGCAAAGAACATGGTTGGCGTGCCGGTAATGTTGAGCTTGCGGCCGAATTCCTGATTCTTGGTGAGCGCCGCAGTGTCGCAGTCCTCGCGCCCGGTCGGCGCCTTGCCTTCGACCATCCAGTCGTTCCAGGCCTTGGCCCGGTCCGACGCACACCAGATCTGCTTCGACTTGCGCACGGAATCCTCGGAAAGAATGGGCAGCAGGAAGGTGTAAACGGTCACGTTATCGACCCTCAACAACTCCTTGGCCAGGCGCTTGCAATAGCCGCAGTTGGGGTCTTCGAAGGTGGCCATGACACGCTTGCCATCGCCCCGCACCTGCTTGATCGCGCGATCGAGCGGCAACTCGCTGAACTTGATCGCAGTGAGTTTCTTCATGCGCTCTTCGGTGACATTCTTCATCGTCTTGCCATCGACTAGAGGGCCAACAAAAATAGCCGTTCCCTTCTCATCGGTATAAACGATGTTGCCGTCGGCAAAAACCTCATACAAGCCAAGATAACCGGCCTTGGTGACGCCTTCCACCTTGGTGCCGAGCTTCGCTTCCATCATCTTCTTGATTTCAGCCTCATCGGCCACGGCATTCAGACTAAATGCCATCGCCAAAACCATCGGCAACATTTTCTTCACCATGTGAATCTCCTAAAGGGCGCCAAGCGCATAGCGCACCAGGGCATTTTTAATCAGGGGCAGGCCGTTGGCCACATCCAGACCGAGGTTGCGCAATGGGCGCAAGCCGGGCGGTGTAGCCTTGAACAAGCGCCGCAAGCTGTCGGTAGTCGTCTGCATCAAGACCGTTTCCTCGCGCCGGGCACGCTGATAGCGCTGGAGCAGTCGCTCCTGGCCGATGTCCTGCCACGACTGTGTCGCGGCGAGCAGGCCGGCAAGGGCCATGGCATCCTGGAAACCGAGGTTGATGCCATGACCGGACAAAGGATGAATGCCGTGTGCCGCATCACCGACGAGCGCCAGGCGCGGCGCAACCGTTTGCGGGACGCGCATCAGACGCAAGGGGAAAGCGGCCGGTGCCGTGATCTGCTCCAGACGACCGAGCACCCGTCCGCCCGCTTCGGCGACACGCTCGCTGAGGATATCGGGAGAAAGTGAGCACAATTCGTCTGCATGGTCATCCGGAGTCGACCACACAATGGATATGCGGTTCCCCGGCAAGGGAAGATAGGCCAGTACGCCATCATCGCGAAACCACTGGAATGCCGTGTTGTTGTGCGGCTTTTCGGTCGAAAAATTGGCCACCAGCCCTTTTTCACCATAGGGCGTATTGACCGCAACCAGGCCAGCCGCCTGACGCACCCAGGAGTCACGGCCATCCGCACCGACCAGGAGACGGGACGACAAGACCGTTCCATCGCACAAGCGAAGGATGGCAGCATCGTGACGAAATTCCAGCGTATCCGGCCGGGCCGGGCAAAAGAGCGTGAGATTGCCCTGGCGCTTGGCACTTTCCCAGAACTCGCAGGCCATCAGCGAAGACTCGAGTATCCAGCCCAGTTCCGGAACACCCGTCTCGAATGCTGAAAAATCAAGCCGGCCAGCCGCATCGCCATGGATTTGCATGGCCCGAATCGGCGACATTCTGGACGCATCGAGATGACGCCAGGCACCGATAGCCTCAAGAAAGGAGACATTGGCCGGGCTGATCGCATAAATGCGCGCATCCCAGCCATCAGGCAGACGTGGCGGCTGATTTTCGACGAGCGCGATACGCAGGCGGGTGTCGCGCAGGGCCAAGGCCAGACTGGCACCAGCCAGGCCACCACCAACGATGATCAGATCAAACTGCTGCATGACGGCGATTATGCCGCTTCAGGGGAATGAAACAAGCAGATCAGGCGGGAGCGCCGCCAGTACCGCCACCACCACCGCCGGTTTGCGGCTTGTTCGGGCGCGGACGGCGATTGTTGTTGGTGCGCGGACGATGCTTCTTTTGCGGCTGGCCCGGGCCACCACCACCCGTGTTGCCACCCGGCTTGCCATGCTGCATGTTGCTGCGGCCGGGGTTGCCCCCCAGCGGCTCGTTGCCGGAAACGCGGTTACCCGGCGCAAGCTGGATTTCAAGCTCGATGATTTCGTCCCATTGTTCGTCGGTACGATCACGCTCGGGTATCGAAAGGAGGTCGCGCAGGCGGCGACGCGTATCGGGCGGCGGCGCTACGACTGCGGGCGCTTCAGGCGGGTTTTCTGGATTGGGATTGTTCATTGCAACTTAAAAAAAGCGGAGCCCGTCAAAGACGAACCCCGCATTCGATAACACCGGATTACTTCTTCTTGGCGGCAGCCGTCTTCTTGGCGGCGACCGAGGCCTTGAAAGCCGTACCAGCAGTAAATTTCGGAACCGTGGTAGCGGGAATCTTCAGCGTAGCACCGGTCTTGGGATTCTTGCCCGTACGCGCAGCGCGCTTGGCAGACTTGAACGTGCCGAAACCGACGAGAGTAACAGACTCCCCCTTGGTCACAGTCTTGACGACCGCGCCGATGATGGCCGACAGCGCCTTGTCAGCGGCAGCCTTGGTTATACCAGCTTCTTTTGCAGCAACTTCGACCAGCTCGGATTTATTCATCTAAGTGCCTCCTAGTTACCTATCAATGTTTAAGAAAACTGGCCGTCGGAACGGCAGCACAATAAAAGTAGCACACCTTTTTGAATAAGTGTTGGCCCGAGAGGGCCTATTTGCAGGCGATTACGTGAATATTTGCAATATTCATACGCCCCCAAGCGCTTTCCGGCCAAAAAAACAAACCCGGCGCGCAGCCGGGTTTGCTTTGAGGTACTCAGAAAGGCGCTTATTTGCTCTCTGGCTTGGCCTCCGGCTTCGCCTCTTCCTTGGCTGGCTCGGCCGGCTTTTCGCCGTGCGAGATGGCCACTGCGCCATCGTTCTGCTTGCCAATATGCTGGTCAATGGCCGGCAACTGGTGGGCAATGCCCTTATGGCAGTCGATGCAGGTCTTGCCATCGATAAAAGCTTGCGGGTGCTGACGGGCGGCACGGTTGCCCTGCTCGGTGTAATCCATGTAGTCGAAGCGGTGACAATTACGACACTCTTGCGAATCGTTCGCCTTCATGCGCTTCCACTCGTTCTGCGCCAGCTGCCCCCGCTTGGCATTGAACTTCTCGGGCGTATCGATGGTGCCTAGGACCTTGTGCAAGACTTCGTTGGAAGCCTGGATCTTGCGGATCATCTTCGGGCCCCATTCCTTGGGCACGTGACAATCCGGGCAGGTCGCACGGACACCTGTGCGGTTCGTGTAGTGCACGGTGTTCTGATATTCCCGGAAGACGTTTTCCTCCATCTCGTGACAGGAAATACAGAACGACTCCTTGTTGGTCGCTTCCAGGGCCCAGTTGAAGCCACCCCAGAAGATGATACCGGCGACGAACAGACCGAAAACGGTGGCCAGCCCGATGCGTTTGGCCCATGCGGGCGTGAATTTATCCAGACTCATCATTCCCCCTTCTTGGCAGCCGGTTTATAGATATTGGCGACGAGCGGCTTGGCGTCGAACTGCGGCACGTGGCATTGCATGCAGAAATAGCGGCGCGGCGAAATATTGCTCTGCTTCTTGTCTTCGCGATCAAGGTAGTGCGACTTGGCGACCTTGGTCGCACCGGTGTCCTCGGCCCTTTCCTTCGAGTGGCAGTCCATGCACTTGTTGAAGTTCTGGGTGATGTTGTAACCCTTGATGCTGTGCGGAATCAGCGGCGGCTGTTTCTGGAAGTTGCGCGGAATGTTGGTTTGTTCTTTCTCGGGCCGGAACATATCGACCTTCGAGTTCCCCTCGATCGACTCGATGCCGATCTCATTCACTCGCAGTTCCTGCGCGCTGACGCCACTCACTCCCCCCAGGAGCATGCCGGCAGCCAAGGCCAGTGCAGTGATCAATCTCATATTCATTACCTCCGATGGACGGCCGAGGCAGAAGCTCCGGCCGCTTTTTCGCTTATTTTGTCGTTAGCCGTATCAGACCCGGGTGACCTTGACAGCGCACTTCTTGTAGTCCGTTTCCTTCGAAATCGGGCAGGTGGCATCCAGGGTCAACTTATTGACCAGACGACCGGCGTCGAAGAAGGGAATGAAGACCAGGCCACGCGGTGGCTTGTTGCGACCACGCGTTTCGACACGCAACTGGATCTCGCCGCGACGCGATGCCACCTTGACCTCCATGCCGCGCTGCAGACCGCGCGCCTTGGCGTCATCCGGGTGCATGAAGACCACGGCGTCCGGAAAAGCCTTGTACAGCTCGGGAACGCGACGGGTCATCGAGCCGGTATGCCAATGCTCGAGGACGCGACCGGTCGACAACCACATGTCGAACTCCTTGTCCGGCGACTCGGCGGGCGGCTGGTAGGGCAGGGCAAAAATAATGGCCTTGCCATCCTTGTGACCGTAGAACTTCACGCCCTCGCCTTTCTTGACGTAGGAGTCGTAGCCTTCGCGGAAGCGCCACAGCGTTTCCTTGCCACCCACCACAGGCCAGCGCAGACCGCGCGCCTGATGGTAAGTCTCGAACGGCGCCAGGTCGTGACCGTGGCCGCGCCCGAAGGCGGCGTATTCCTCGAACAGTCCCTTCTGGACATAGAAGCCGAAGTACTTGGATTCGTCGTTATCGAAGCCGGCCGCAATTTCGCTGACCTTGTACTTGTTGACCACACCATTGGCAAAGAGCGCGTCGTACATCGTCTTGCCCTTGAGCTTCGGCGCCTTGGCCAGCAAGTCGGCCGGCCACACCTCTTCCATCTTGAAGCGCTTGGCGAATTCCATGACCTGCCAGAGGTCGGAGCGCGCCTCGCCCGGGGCCTTGACCTGCTGCCGCCAGAACTGGGTACGCCGCTCGGCATTGCCGTAGGCGCCTTCCTTCTCGACCCACATGGCGGTCGGCAGGATGAGGTCGGCAGCCATCGCCGAGACCGTCGGATACGGATCGGAGACGACGATGAAGTTCTCCGGCTTGCGCCAGCCCGGATACAGTTCTTCGTTGATGTTCGG
>CAIYYE010000484.1 GCA_903930395.1 uncultured beta proteobacterium | reverse complement strand
TGTTTGGCGCCATTTATCTCGATGCCGGCTTTTTGGCCGCACAGGCCGTCATCGATAAACTCTACGCCCCTTTGCTGGCCGGTCTCAAGCCTGGCGAGTTTCAGAAGGATGCCAAAACGCGTCTGCAGGAGTGGCTGCAGGGGCGCAAGAAGCCATTGCCCCGCTATCAACTGCTGGAAGCCACCGGTGCCGCCCATGAGCAGCGTTTTGAAGTGGCCTGCGAAATTGAATCCCCACCCCTGCGCACCGTCGGCCATGGCTCCAGCCGGCGGATCGCCGAACAGGTTGCCGCCGACAAGGCACTGAAAGAACTCAAGGCATGAAAAATTTCCGTTCCGGATATATCGCCATCGTTGGCCGGCCCAATGTTGGCAAGTCCACACTGCTTAACAAGCTGATCGGCGAAAAAATCAGCATCGTCTCGCGCAAGGCGCAGACCACGCGCCACCGCATCACCGGCATCCTGACCAAGGACGACGCCCAGTTCGTCTTCGTCGATACACCGGGTTTCCAGACCAAGTATTCGAATGCGCTCAACCGGGCGATGAATCGCGGCGTGACGCAGACGCTGAGCGACGTCGATGTGGTCATTTTCGTCGTCGAGGCGGGTCGCTACGACGCCAAGGACAAGGCTGTCGTCCGCCTGCTGCCGAAAGACCGGCCGGTCATCCTGGTGGTCAACAAGACCGATCTGCAGAAGGATCGCGCCGCTCTGCTGCCTTTTCTCGCTGAAGTAGCCGCCGATCACGACTACGCGGCAGTGATTCCGGTCAGCGCCGCCAAGGGCCGGCAGACGGATGACTTGCTGCGCGAGGCAAGCAAGCACCTGCCGAACGAAGGTCTGATGTTCCCGGAAGACGATCTGACCGACAAGAGCGAACGTTTCCTCGCCTCCGAATACATCCGCGAAAAAGTATTCCGCCTGTTGGGCGACGAATTGCCCTATGCCACGGCCGTTGAAATCGAGAAATTCGAAACCGAAGGCGACCTGCGCCGCATTTTCGCCGCCATCGTCGTCGACCGCGAGGGCCACAAGGCCATCGTCATCGGCAAGGGTGGCGAACTCCTCAAGCGCATCGCCAGCGAGGCGCGGCAGGATATGGAGCGCCTCTTCGACGGCAAGGTCTATCTGGAAATCTGGGTCAAGGTGAAGTCTGGCTGGAATGACGACGAACGCCTGCTGAAGAGCCTCGGCTACGAATGAACCTGCGCGGCAAAGTCGACGGCCAACCGGCTTACGTGCTGCACAGCTATCCCTTCCGGGAAACCAGCCTCATCGTCGAAGTCTTTTCCCGCGATTTCGGCCGCATGGCCCTCTTGGCGCGTGGCGCCCGCCGGCCACGCGCGGCCATCCGCGGCCTGCTCATGGCTTTTCAGCCCATCGAAATCGGCTGGGCCGGCAAGGGCGAAGTGCTGACCCTGATGAAAGCCGAGTGGCAGGGCGGGCAACCCCTGCTGGCCGGCGAAGCCCTGTTTTGCGGCTATTACCTGAACGAACTGCTGATGCACCTGCTGCCGCGCGAAGACGCGCATGAGCAACTGTTCGCCCATTACGCCAAAATGCTGGCGCGACTGGCCGCCGACCCGGCCGGCAAAGTTCGCGAGGCCGACCTGCGCTGCTTTGAAAAAGCCCTGCTGCAGGAACTCGGCTATGGTCTGACGCTCAAGCACGACAGTGCTGGCCAGCCGATACAGGCCGAAGCGTTTTACACTTACCGCATGGAACAAGGCCCGGTCCGCCTGGAGCATGACGAAGCGGCGGCCCAGGTGGTGAGCGGCAAGACCTTGCTCGATCTCGACGCGGAGGATTTCTCCGACCCGCGTTCGCGTCACGAGAGCAAGGCCCTGATGCGCACCTTGATGGCCTATTACCTGGCCGGAAAGGAACTTGAAACACGCAAGATATTCAAGGAGTTGCAGGAAC
>CAIYYE010000483.1 GCA_903930395.1 uncultured beta proteobacterium | reverse complement strand
GCAAACCCGCGAGGTCGGCATGGCTGGCCTCCTGCACGACTTGGGCAAGGCGATGATTCCCATGGAAATCCTCAACAAGCCCGGCAAGCTGACCGAAACGGAGTTCGCCCTCGTCAAGACCCATCCGGAAGAAGGGCACAAACTCCTGCTGGCCGGCAAGGGTATCAGCGACATCGTCAAGGATGTCTGCCTGCACCATCACGAAAAAATGGACGGCAGCGGCTACCCAAAGGGGCTCAACAGCGAAACGATGAGCCTGCATGCCAGGATGGGCGCTGTCTGCGACGTTTACGACGCGATCACCTCGAACCGTCCCTACAAGGCTGGCTGGGATCCGGCCGAATCGATCAAGCGAATGGCCGAATGGAAGGGTCATTTCGACCCGGCCGTCTTCCAGGCTTTCGTCAAGAGCCTTGGCATTTACCCGGTCGGCTCACTGGTCAGGCTGGAGTCAGGCAAGCTCGGGGTCGTTGTCGAACAGAATGAACACTCACTGCTCAAGCCCAAAATAAAGGTCTTTTTCTCGACCCGGTCGCAGGCCTACCTCACCCCGGAACTGATCGATATTGCCCGTAGCGCCGAAAAAATTGCCGGGCGTGAAGATGCCAGCAAATGGGGCATCAAGGACATTGATCATTACTGGGCCGGCGATAAAGCCTGAAATCAGTTTATAATCCTCGACCTACCGAGGGGCGCTGCAGGGGCTTGGTCGTCAAAAACCACTCTCTCAGGCTCGGTTTGAAACTGCGCTCACCCATTTAATCCGTGCCGGGCACGGGATGCCGGGTGAGCATCCCCTCCCGGCCACAGTTCATCAGGAGCTTACTGTGGCTGACTTCAAAGATTTTGTTATTGCCGACATCAACCTTGCCGCCTGGGGCCGCAAGGAAATCAACATTGCCGAGACCGAAATGCCGGGCCTCATGGCGATTCGCGAAGAATTCGCCAAGACCCAGCCGCTCAAGGGCGCCCGCATCACCGGTTCGCTGCACATGACGATCCAGACCGCCGTCCTCATCGAGACGCTGACCGCGCTCGGCGCCGACGTGCGCTGGGCCTCCTGCAACATCTTCTCGACCCAGGACCACGCTGCCGCCGCCATCGCCGCGCAGAACATCCCGGTCTTTGCGGTCAAGGGCGAAACCCTGGTCGATTACTGGGATTACACCCACCGCATCTTCGAATGGGCCGACGGTGGCTACTCGAACATGATCCTCGACGACGGCGGCGATGCCACCCTGCTGCTGCACCTCGGCGCGCGTGCCGAAAAAGACATCTCGGTTGTCGCCAAGCCGGGCTCCGAAGAAGAAACCATCCTCTTCGCCGCCATCAAGGCCAAGATCGCCGTTGATCCAACCTGGTATTCCGTGCGTCTGGCTGCCATCAAGGGCGTCACCGAGGAAACCACCACCGGCGTCCATCGCCTGTACCAGATGCATCAGCGCGGCGAACTCAAGTTCCCGGGCATCAACGTTAACGACTCGGTCACCAAGTCCAAGTTCGACAACCTGTACGGCTGCCGTGAATCGCTGGTCGACGGCATCAAGCGCGCGACTGACGTGATGATCGCCGGCAAGGTCGCCGTCATCATCGGTTACGGCGACG
>CAIYYE010000482.1 GCA_903930395.1 uncultured beta proteobacterium | reverse complement strand
GGCGATGTCAGCCTGCGTTCAGCATGATTATCTGTCTGGACAGCGGCAATACCCGCATCAAATGGGGCGTGCACGACGGCCAGAAATGGCTGGCCCAGGGTGCGGTGACCCATGCCGAACTTGAGCAGCTGGGGCGCCTGCCCGGCGACTGGCCGCATCCCGACAGGGTGATGCTGGCCAACGTGGCGGGCACCGAAGCCGGGGAGCGGATTCGTCAGCAACTGGCACCCTGGTTGCCGGTGTTTGTCGAGGCCCGTTCCGAGGCGCGGCGCTGCGGCGTGACGAATCTTTATCGCCATCCCGGCCAGCTTGGCGTCGACCGCTGGTGCGCCCTGATCGGCGCGCGCGGCCTGAGCCAGAGCGCCGCCATCGTTGTCATGGCCGGTACGGCGACGACCATCGATACGCTCGACGCCGACGGCAATTTTCTCGGCGGCCTGATCCTGCCCGGTGGCGAGTTGATGCGCCGTTCGCTGGCGGCCGACACGGCCGCGCTGCCTTTTGCCGAAGGCTGCCATGCCGACTATCCGCGTTGTACCGACGATGCCATCGTCAGCGGCAGCATCGAGGCGCAGGTCGGCGCCATCGAGCGCGCCTGGCAGCGCCTCGGCAATATCGAGAAGGTCTGCCTGCTCTCCGGCGGCAATGCGGCCAGTCTGGCGACGCATCTGGGCATACGCTGGCGCGCGGTGGACAACCTGCCGATGGAAGGCTTGCTCCGTTTGGCGCTCGAGGCTTGAACAAACCACGGCGAGCGGTGACAATCCGCTGTCATTGCCCCACATCCGGGAGAGTCCATGTTCGATCCGGTCATCAATAGCCTGCCGGCCTTTGCCGCCTATTTCGCGACGGCCGTCGGCCTGCTCGCCGTCTTTCTGGTGCTCTACGTTTTTGTCACGCCCTACAGCGAGCTACAGCTGATTCGCGCCGGCAATGTCGCGGCTGCTATCAGTCTTGCCGGCGCCATCGTCGGTTACGCCCTGCCGATCGCCGTCGCCGTCGCCGCCAGCCACAACATTTACGTCATGATCGGCTGGGGTGTCGTCGCCTGTGTCGTCCAGCTCGGGGCTTATATCGTGGCGCGCCTGGCCTTGCCGCAGATCAATCTTGCCATTCCGCAGGGCAAAGTGGCCTCCGGGATATTCCTCGCTTCGCTTTCGCTGGGCATCGGCATCCTCAACGCCGGCTGCATCGCCTGATCTTTCAAGGAGAAACTCATGGCTCTCATGGACTTCATCAAGAAGCAGTTTATCGACATCCTGCAATGGACCGAGGATGGCGACGGTACGCTGGCCTGGCGTTTTCCCATGGCCGAGATGGAAATCCAGAACGGCGCCAGTCTGACGGTGCGCGAATCGCAGCTCGCGATGTTCGTCAACGAAGGCACGGTCGCCGATGTCTTCGCGCCCGGCATGCACAAGCTGACGACCCAGACGCTGCCCGTCCTGACTTACCTGAAAAACTGGGACAAGCTCTTCGAATCCCCGTTCAAGTCCGACGTTTACTTCTTCTCGACGCGTACCCAAATCGACCAGAAGTGGGGCACGCCCAATCCCATCACCATCCGCGACAAGGAATTCGGCGTCGTCCGCCTGCGTGCCTTCGGCATCTATTCGTACCACCTGACCGACCCGAAGACCTTCTACCAGAAGATTTCCGGCACCCGCGACAGCTATGGCCGCGAGGAACTCGAAGGCCAGTTGCGCAACACGCTGGTCGCCGGCCTGACCGATCTCTTTGGCGAATCCGGCGTGCCGTTCATCGACATGGCGGCGAATCAAGATGAATTCGGCAAGGCCATGCTGGCCAAGGCCGCGCCGATGTTTGCCGAATACGGGCTGGTGCTCGATACGCTGGTCGTCCAGAACGTCTCTCTGCCGGAAGAATTGCAGAAGATTCTCGACCAGAAAATCGGCATGAACATGATCGGCGACATGCAGCGTTATACCCAGTTCCAGGTCGCCAACAGCATCCCGGATGCCGCGAAGAACGAAGGCGGACTGGCGGCGATGGGTGTCGGCCTTGGCGCCGGTGTCGGCTTTGGCCAGGTCGTCGGGCAGGCCATGGGGGCGGCGCTGCAGCCGAGCGCTGCGGTGG
>CAIYYE010000481.1 GCA_903930395.1 uncultured beta proteobacterium | reverse complement strand
GGGCTACCAGACGAGCAGCGCCGAAGACGGCAATGAGGCCATGGCCGCCTTTCACGAGACGGCGCCCGATATCGTCCTCATGGATATCCGCATGCCCGGCCTTGGCGGCATCGAGGCCATGCAGCTGATGCATGCCATCCGACCGAGCGTGACCATCATCCTGATGACTGCCTTCGCCGAACTCGAAACCGCCATTCAGGCGATCAAGCTGGGGGTTTTCGACTATGTCGTCAAACCCTTCGACCTGACCGAAATCAAGCTGCTCGTCGAACGCGCCTGGCAAATGCGCGACATGCGCCAGCAGATCAGCGTGCTCAAGGAAGAACTGTCCGACAGTTTCCGCCTTGAGCGCATTCTCACCAACGACCCGGCCATGCTGGCGCTGTGCGCCGCCACCGAGCGCGCCTCGAAAAGCAACGCGACCGTCGTCATTCTCGGCGAAAGCGGCGTCGGCAAGGAACTGCTCGCCGCCTCGCTGCACTACAACAGCCCGCGCGCCCGCCAGCCCTTCGTCAAACTCAACTGTGGCGCCATCCCGGAAGGCCTGCTCGAGAGCGAGTTGTTCGGCCACGAAAAAGGCGCCTTCACCGGCGCTGTGGCGCGGCGCACCGGGCGCTTCGAACAGGCCAACGGCGGCACGCTGTTTCTCGACGAAATCGGCGAACTGCCGCTCGTCCTCCAGGTCAAGCTGCTGCGCGTCCTGCAGGACAAGGAGTTCGAGCGGGTCGGCGGCGAAAGTACGCTGAAGACCGATGTCCGCATAGTCGCCGCCACCCATCGCGACCTGGCCGCCATGGTCGAAGCCGGCACCTTCCGGCGCGACCTTTTCTACCGCCTGAACGTCATCAACCTGTCTGTGCCGCCACTCCGTGAGCGGCGTGGCGACATCCCCCTGCTCGCCAATCACTTCCTGCACAAGTTCGCCGACGAGCACGGCCGGGAGATCGATGCCTTCGACGACCACGCCCTCGCCCTGCTCCAGCGCCAGCCCTGGCCGGGCAATGTCCGCGAACTGGCCAATGCCGTCGAACGGGCGGTGGTCATGAGCAGCGGCAAGCAGATTTTCGCCGAAGACCTGCCGCCCCAGATAATCGATCAGGATTTGCCGAACGAAGTGCCCGGTGAACTTGGCAGCGGAGAAGAGCAAAACCTGAAAACACAGGTTCGCAACTTTGAAGCCCAAGTCATCGTTCAGGCCCTTGAGAGAAATGCCGGCAACCGTTCGCGAACAGCGACCGAACTCGGCATCAGCCGGCGCGCCCTGCTCTACAAGCTGCACGAATGCCGGATAGACACCGCCGACGACTGCGCAGAATAATGCCCAGCCTGCGCAAAAAATTGCGCACTTTTTAGGAAGAAATCACCAGAAATCCCGCCGATATCGCCATTTCTGGATGGCATGCATCCTGCAAACACTCCTGTCGAGAACAAACACAACAGGAGTGGTTCATGAGCAAATCCTCGAAGTTGATTACCTGCGAACAATTGCGTTCGCATTTCCGCGACGGCATGAGCATCATGTTCGGCGGTTTCATGGGTGTCGGTACGCCGCCGCGCATCATCAAGGAAATCCTTGATTCCGGCGTCAAGAACCTGACCGTCATCGGCAACGACACCGCCTTCATGCACAGCGGCGTCGGCATCCTGATCAGCAACAACCGCGTCGCCAAGGTCATTGCCTCGCACATCGGCACCAACCCGGAAACCGGGCGCCAGATGATTGCGGGTGAAATCGAAGTCGAACTGGTTCCACAGGGCACACTGGCCGAGCGCATTCGCTGCGGCGGGGCCGGCCTGGGTGGCGTACTGACCCCGACCGGCGTTGGCACCGTCATCGAAGACGGCAAGACCAAGCTGACGTTTGATGGCATCACGTATCTCGTCGAGCGCCCGATCCGCGCCGACATGGCCATCCTGAATGCCCACCGCGCCGACCACATGGGCAATCTGGTCTATCTGCGCGCCGGTCGCAACTTCAATCCGATCATGGCCCTGGCCGCCGACTTCGTCGTTGCCGAAGTCGAGAACCTCGTTGAAACCGGCTCCATCGACCCGGATCACGTCATGACCCCCGGCATTCTGGTGAATGCCCTGATCGCAGCGGAGGACAAATAACATGGACGCAAAGAATCTCATTGCCTGCCGCGTCGCGCAGGAACTTGAAGACGGCAATGTGGTGAATCTCGGC
>CAIYYE010000480.1 GCA_903930395.1 uncultured beta proteobacterium | reverse complement strand
GGCGACGTCCGTGTCTTTGGCGACCACACGCCGAACTGCGCCATTTTCCGTTTCGAAAAAGGCCGCACCGATCGCCATATGGCCGACGGCCGCCGCTTTGTCGAAGCCGATGGTCAACTGATGTTCCTGCGCGATGATCACAGCGTGCGCTTTGCCGATGTCTTTGCTGTCAAGGTCGGTGCCGTTTCGGGTGCAGACCTGATTTACACCCACCCCAAGGGCAATATGGAGTTCGTTTGTTCGAAAACCGTGGAAACCGGCGAAACCCGCCGCATGCTCTATGGCATCAAGCACCCGCATCTCGACAAGCACAAGGACGAACTGCTCGCCCGCCGGGTCAGGACTTTCGACGAAAGCAACTGGTGGCAATGGGGTCGGCATTTCCCGATAAACCTGAAACCGCGAATCTACGTCAATGGCCGCACGCGCAAGGCCGAACCCTTCTTCCTGCATGACTGCAACGCCTTCGACGGCTCGGTCCTCGCCCTGTTTCCGAAAAATGAACGCATCGCCCGCCGCGACCTGATCGAATGCACGATGATGCTCAACCGCGAAGTCGACTGGCAGCAACTCGGCTTCGTCTGCGACGGCCGCTTCCTGTTCACCCAGCGCAGCCTGCAGAATTGCCTGTTGCCAGAAAAATTCTCCCGTTACTTACCGTCTGAAAAGTCCAAGGACGTCGCATGACCTTTATCGAACAACTGACTGCCGCCTGGCAAAAAAACAATTCCCTGCTCTGCGTCGGCCTCGATCCCGACCCGGCCAAGTTCCCGGCCCACCTCAAGGGCCGCGACGACGCCATCTTCGAGTTCTGCGCCGCCATCGTCGACGCCACGGCCGATCTCGTCTGTGCCTTCAAGCCGCAGATCGCCTACTTCGCCGCCCGCCGGGCCGAAGACCAGCTCGAAGCGCTGATCGCCCACATCCACGAGAAGCACCCTGGCATCCCGGTCATTCTCGACGCCAAGCGCGGCGACATCGGCTCGACCGCCGAGCAATACGCCGTCGAAGCCTTCGATCGCTTCCAGGCCGACGCCGTCACGGTCAATCCCTACATGGGCCGCGACTCGGTCGAGCCCTACCTGGCCTATCCGGACAAGGGCGTCATCCTGCTCTGCCGCACCTCCAATCCGGGCGGATCCGACCTCCAATTTCTCGATGTGGGCGGTGAAAAACTCTACGAACGCGTCGCCCGCCTGGCAGCCAGCGAGTGGAACACCACCGGCCAGATCAGCCTCGTTGTCGGCGCCACCTTCCCGGCCGAAATCGCCCGCGTCCGCGCCATTGTGGGCGACATCCCCTTGCTCGTGCCCGGCATCGGCGCCCAGGGCGGCGACATCGAAGCCACCGTCAAGGCGGGCCGGACCAATAATGCCACCGGCTTGATGATCAACTCCTCGCGTGCCATTCTCTATGCCGGCAAGGACGCCGGGTTTGCCGCAGCCGCCCGCCGGGTGGCTATCGAGACCCGCGATGCCATCAATCAATACCGCTAAGGAACAACCAGCATGCGCATGGACGACCAACGTGAAAGCGACAACCTCGAAGACCGCCGTGGCGGTGGCGGCGGTGGTGGCCTGAGTTTCGGTGGTGGCCGCATGGGCCTGGGCACCATTGCCATCGCACTGGTGGCCAGCTATTTCCTCGGCATCAACCCGATGACGGTGCTCAACATGCTGAGCGGCGGTGGC
>CAIYYE010000479.1 GCA_903930395.1 uncultured beta proteobacterium | reverse complement strand
GGAGGTTTTTCGTGCCTTGCTACGCCGGGCCCGATGGCCGGTGATGGCAAAGCGATGTGCTTCGTCGCGAATTTCCTGGATCAGGTGCAAGGCCGGGTGGTCTGCCGGCAATTGCAGGGGCTCGCGGCCATCAGGGAAGATGAGTGATTCCAGTCCGGGCTTGCGCCCTTCGCCCTTGGCGACGCCGATCATCGGCAAATGCGTCAGTCCCAGATCGGCCAGGGCGGCAAAGGCCGAGGCGACCTGCCCTTTGCCACCGTCGATCAGGATCAGGTCGGGTGCGGTACCCTCGCCTGCGGCAATGCCGTCGTAGCGCCGACTGACCGCCTGGCGCATGGCCGCATAGTCGTCGCCGGGCGTGATGTCGCGAATGTTGAAACGCCGGTAGTCGGCATTTTTCATGCGGTTCTCGTGGTACACCACACAGGATGCCACGGTGGCTTCGCCCATGGTGTGACTGATGTCGAAGCATTCGATGCGAACGAGGGGATCGCCAAGCTGCAGCGCCTCCTGCAAGGCGGCGAGGCGGATTTCCTGCTGGGCTGTGGCCTGGCTGCGCGCCAGGATGGCCAGACGTGCATTTTGCAGCGCCATGTCGACCCAGGCTTTGTGCGAGAGGCTGCGGGCCTGCATGATGGGGACGGGGCGCCCGGCCAGTTCGGCCAGCGCCGCTTCGGCTTCTCCCGGCTCGTCTTCAGCCGGCAGTGGATGAATCAAGAGACGCGAAGGGGCAGGATGGATGGCGTAATGCTGGCGAATGAAGGCGGCGCAGGCATCGGACGGATCGGATTCGCCGGCATTGATCGGAAAGAACGGGCGGTCGCCGAGATGGCGACCGCCCCGGACCATGGCCAGGTTGACGCACAACTGCCCTGCTTCCTTGACGGCAACCAGGATGTCCATATCCTCGCCCTTGCTGCTGAAGACAAATTGCTTTTCCTGCACCTGGTGCAAGGACTGGATCAGATCCCGATAGACGGCGGCCTGCTCGAAGGCAAGACGTTCAGCGGCTGCTTCCATGGCCTGATTGAGGCGCTTGGCGACTTCCTGTTGTTTGCCGAGCAGGAACATCGCGCCGAGTTGCACATCGGTTGCGTAGTCTTCCGGGCTGATCAAACCGACGCACGGCCCGCTGCAACGCTTGATCTGGAAGAGCAGGCAGGGCCGCGAGCGGTTGGCGAAGACGGATTCTTCACAGGTGCGCAGGCGAAACATCTTCTGCATCAGGTGGATGCTGTCGCGAACGGCCCAACTCGACGGATAGGGGCCGAAGTAATCGGCCTTGCGATCCGGGCTGCCGCGAAAGAAACCGAGCCGGGGAAATGGCCCCTTGGTCAGAACGATGTAGGGATAGGACTTGTCGTCGCGAAAAAGGATGTTGTAGCGCGGCGAGAGCGACTTGATCAGGTTGTTTTCGAGCAAGAGCGCTTCGGCCTCGGTGCGCGTCGCGGTGGTTTCGACGGCGGCAATCTGGCTGACCATGTGCGCGATGCGCGGGCTCGAGACGTTTTCCCGAAAATACGACGCCACCCGCTTTTTGAGATTCTTGGCCTTGCCGACGTAAAGCACCGCGGCGTTGGCATCGAGCATGCGATAAACGCCCGGCAATTCAGTCAATGTGGCCAGAAAGGCCTTGGCATCGAAACTCATCTTGCCGGCTTAGCCAAGCTGGGATTTGACCCCGGCGAACACGGCCTCGAAGCTTTCGCGGGAAAGCCTGCCGGTACGCCAGTTGTAGCCGCTGCAATGGTAGCTGTCGACGAGGATGCGCCCATCCGGCAAGGTGTGCCTGACATTGTGGCCGAAGCTGAATTCCTTGAGCTTGAGGCCGTAGGCCCAGAGCAGCGCCTGATGGGCGATGGCGCCCAGGGCAATGATGACTTTGAGCTTGGGCATGGCGGCCAGTTCGGCCTTCAAATGTCCGTTGCACTGGCGGATTTCGGCCGTCGTCGGCTTGTTGGCAGGGGGCAGGCAGCGCACTGCATTGGTGATGCGGCAGTTGCTCAGTTGCATGGCCGGATTGGCCCAGTGGTCGGCACCCAGCGGCTCGGCTTCGCTGGCAAAGCCGAAACGGTGCAAGGCGGGATAGAGCAACTCACCGGCCACGTCGCCGGTAAAGGGGCGGCCTGTCCGGTTGGCCCCTTTTTCGCCGGGGCCAAGACCGACGACGAGCAGTTCTGCAGCTAGCGAACCGAAGGCGGGAACCGGCAAAGCGTGCCAGTCGGGATCGCGCTGGCGAATGTTGGCAAGGTGCTCGGCCAGTCGTGGACAAGCGGTACAGCCGGTGGGATCTTGGAATCGTGACATGGCTTGGATGTTAGCATGGCAGCCATGCAGCTTCATTGGGACATCTTTTGCCGGGTTATCGACAACTACGGCGACATCGGCGTTTGCTGGCGTTTGGCCAGGCAACTGGCGGCCGAGCACGGCCGTGCGGTGCGTTTGTGGGTTGATGAACTGGAGAGCCTGAAACCTTTGTGTCCGTCGATCGATGTGTCCCTGGGCAGTCAGTCCTGGCAGGGCGTTGAAATTCGGCTCTGGGACGAAATCATGGTGGTAGACCGGGTGGCCGATGTCGTCATCGAGGCCTTCGCCTGCGAGTTGCCCGAGGAATACCTGGACGCAATGAGCCAGTTGCCCACCAAGCCCTGCTGGATCAACCTTGAATACCTGAGTGCAGAAGCCTGGACGGACGATTGTCACGGCGTGGCATCGCCCCACCCTGCACTGCCCTTGGTGAAATATTTCTTTTTCCCGGGGTTTTCAGCAAAAAGTGGTGGGCTGTTGCGGGAAAACGGGCTGTTTGCCCGGCGCGATCAGGTTTTTGCTGCGGACTCACCCAGCCAGTCGCTTCATGTCAGCCTCTTCTGCTATGACACCGCTCCGGTTAAGGCTTTGCTCGAGGCGTTTCGAGAATCGCCCTTGCCGCTCGTTTGCCATGTGCCGCCGGGCAAACCCCTGGCTGCAGTCGCCGCCCATCTGGGTGGCAGCGGGCCATGGCAGCTTGGGCAGGCGCTGATCCAGCCCATTCCCTTCACGCCCATCGACGATTTCGACCAATTGCTGTGGCACTGCGATATCAATTTCGTGCGTGGAGAGGACTCCTTCATTCGCGCCCAGTGGGCCGGAAAACCCTTCGTCTGGCAGGTTTATCGGCAGGACGACGGAGCGCACCTGATCAAGCTGGAGGCATTTCTGCAACGCTACAGCGAGGGGCTGGACGAGACGACAAAAACGGCCATTCGGCGCCTGTTCGTCGCCTGGAATATGGGCGGCAATGTGGCCTCTGCCTGGCAGGGATACGTCGAAAACAGGCAGACGATTGCCCGCCACAACAGGGATTGGGCCGAGCGGCTGGTCGAGAGGCCTGACTTGGCCACGGCACTCGTCAACTTCTGTGCCGCCAAGGTATAATTGATGGTTATACCTTTTCTGACCTTAGAGAATCCCGAATGAAAACCGCAATGGAACTCCGCTCCGGCAACGTCATCATGGTCGGTGCCGACCCGCTCGTCGTTCAGAAGAGCGAATACAACAAGTCCGGCCGTAACGCCGCTGTTGTCAAAATGAAACTCAAGAACCTGCTGACCGGCGCCGCTTCCGAAGCCGTTTACAAGGCCGACGACAAGTTCGAGCAAGTCATTCTCGACAAGAAGGAAGTCACCTACTCCTACTTCGCTGATCCGATGTATGTGTTCATGGATGCCGACTACGAGCAGTTCGAAGTCGAAGCCGAAAACATGACCGACGCGCTGAAGTATCTGGAAGACGGGCTGGCTTGTGAAGTCGTTTTCTACAACGGCAAG
>CAIYYE010000478.1 GCA_903930395.1 uncultured beta proteobacterium | reverse complement strand
GATGGCGCACCCATATTCATGTGGCGCCACGTCTATGCCCCGAACGAGCGCGACCACGCGATGACCCGCCTGAAGCCCGACGGAAAAGCCGAGAACGTGCAGCGCGCCACCTTCGACCGCTGGAAGGTTGATGGGTGTCCTCATCACGGCCCGTCGCTGGTTGTCGATGAAAAAGGCATCCGCCATGCCGTCTGGTTCAACCAGAAGGATGGCGAAGGCCGCGTCTTCTATGGTCGGCTGGAGCCGGGGGCGGAAATCAAAGTGGATGGCCAGCGCCCGGTCGGCGGCCCTCGTGCTGCCCATGCCGACATCGCTGCCGCCGGCGGCAAGCTGGCGATAGCCTGGAAGGAGTTTGATGGCGAGCGAACGCAATTGCGCGCCATGGTCTCCACCGACGGTGGCAGCAGTTTTGCCGAGATTGCGCTCGCCGCCAGCGAAGGCGCATCCGATCAGCCGCGCCTCATTCGCCGCAAGGGACAGCTTTTCACCTTCTGGCGTACCGAAAGAGAAGGCTTCCGCATATTCCCGATGCCATGATCCGTCGAATCCTGCCCCTGATTTTCCTGCTCATCGCGGGGCCGCTAGCCGCTGCCGATTTCACGCCGCTGGACCGCCTGGCCGCCCAGAAGCTGCTCAGCCCGGAAAGCCACCGGCAAGCGACCATCGTCGCCTTGTGGTCATCCGACTGCAACTACTGCAAGAAAAATCTCAAATTGCTCTCAAGCCTGACCCACCGGAACCAGAAGCTCCGCGTCATCACGATAGCCGCAGAGCCGGAGTCGCCGGAGCTCTGGCCCATGCTGAAGCCTTACGCCCTGGCCGGGCCGCGCTACGCCTACGGCACCGACAACCCGGAGGCAATCGCCTATGCCATCGATGCAAAATGGGGTGGCGAATTGCCGCGCACTTTCCTGTTCGATGGGCGCGGCGGCAAGCAGACTGTGGCCGGCGTTATCTCCATAGACAGCGTCGAAAAGGCGACTGGCCTGCGTTTTTGAGCGCCTAATCTAGGCGGCGAGGCTCAGATTGACCTGAAAGCTGCGCGTCGCGTGCACGCCGTCGACCTTGACCGGCAACAACACCCTTGAGCGTTCCAGCATCTTGATGATGCGTGAAATGGTTTCAAAGCGCAGGTCGGTGATGTCGGCAATATCCTGACGTGTCGGCAACACCACCTGTCCGGCCGGGTCGGTGAACAAGCGGATCAAGCCAAGCACCCGATCTGCCGCCTGTCCACCGCGCAGCGCGACGATCTCGGCGGCTCGCTGCTGGGCCTTGGCGAGCGAGCCAAGCAGCGATTCTCCAGTCAGTGCAGCGGCGCCTTCCGGCCAGGGCGAAAGCTCACACCGGGTCAGTGCCGTGGCTGAAAAGGTATAGGCGCCAAACAGGAGCGTTTCACAACCGAGAATATCGCCGGGGATAGCGAGACTGGCAAATGTCATCTCGCCCGACGGGGTGCCACTGTCCAGGCGGACGACGCCACGCTGGAGCCGCCAGGCGGCCCCCGCTGTT
>CAIYYE010000477.1 GCA_903930395.1 uncultured beta proteobacterium | reverse complement strand
GGCTTCGCGGATGTTTTCCAGCGATTCGCGGGTGACCACGGTGCCGACGCCATCGTGCGTGAAGAGCTCGCGCAAGAGCGCGCCATCCTGCTCGAAACCGATCAGATCCACGCGGCCGACGCCGGTCCGGCTGGCCCGCACAGCACAGGGCAGGTAGCGCTTGATATCGGCCGACAGCCAGTCGGCATCACGCAACAGTTGCGAGGCTTCGTCGGCGGTCATGGCGTCGAGCAGTTCGCCGGCCTTGTCGGTGACGCCCGTGCTGTCGGTCAGATAGACCAGCTTGTCGGCCTTGATCGCGGTGGCCACGGCTTCTGCCGCCTCTTCCATTTGCAGGTTGAAAATCTCGCCGGTCGGCGACGGCCCTTCGCAGTTGAGCAAGACAATGTTGCCGAGGCCAAGCTGGGCATTGATGCCTTCGCTATCGACCTTGCGCACCTTGCCGGCGTATTGCATGTCGATACCGTCGAGCACGCCGATCGGCTGGCCGGTGATGAAATTGCCGCCGATGACGCGAATCCGGCTGTTGGCCATGGGGGTATTGGGCAGGCCCTGCGAGAGCATGGCCTCGATTTCGAGATAGACGCTGCCCACCGCATCGAGCACGCAATCGAGCGCCTCGGCGTCGGTCACCCGGTAACCGCGGTGATAGACCGACTCCAGGTTCTTCTCGCGCAGCTCTTCCTCGATCTGCGGCCGCGCCCCATGCACGAGCACCAGGCGGATACCCAGACTGACCAGCAGGTTAACGTCGTAGGCCAGGGTCTTGGCGAACTCGCTGGCCACCGCCTTGCCGCCGAAGGCGATGACGAAGGTCTTGCCGCGAAAGGCGTTGATGTAGGGCGTGACCGCCCGGAACCAGGAGACGAAGTGTTCGTCGTAAGGGGTATCGCTCATTTTTCCGAGTATTTTCCGTTGTCGTCCTTGAGCGCCGTTTCGAGACGCTCGCACAGGGTTTTCAATACTTTAACCCGGGCAAAGTTCTTGTCGTTAGCCTCGATCAAGGTCCACGGGGCCAGACCGGTCGAGGTGCGGTCAACCATGTCGCAGACAGCCGAGACGTAATCGTCCCACTTCTCGCGGTTGCGCCAGTCTTCGTCGGTGATCTTGAAACGCTTGAACTCGGTGTCCTGGCGCTCCTTGAAACGACGCAACTGTTCGTCGGCGCTGATCTGCAGCCAGAACTTGACGACCACAGCGCCGGCATCGACCAGTTGATGCTCGAAGTCATTGATCTCGGCATAGGCGCGCAGCCAGTCGGCCTCGCTGCAGAACTTCTCGACCCGCTCGACGAGTACGCGACCGTACCAGGAACGGTCGAAAATTGCCGCCCGCCCGGTCCGCGGCAGGTGGCGCCAGAAACGCCAGAGATAGGGCTGGGCGCGCTCTTCCTCGGTCGGCGCGGCAATCGGCACGATCTGGTATTGCCGGGCATCCATCGAGGCGCCGATCCGACGAATCGTGCCCCCCTTGCCAGCCGCATCCGAGCCTTCAAAAACCAGCACGAGCGAACGCTTGCCGACAAAGCGCGGGTCACGGACCAGTTCGGACAAACGGGCCTGATACTTGGCCAGCTGGCTCTCGTAATCCTTCTTGACCAGCTTCTGCTTGAGATCCAGTTCGCTGAGCACGTTTTTCTGGTCGATGGCATGGACAATCGGCGGCGCCACCGGCACCTGCTGGCGCCCTTCCTGCAGCAGACGACGCTTCATGGCCTCGAGCACGATGCGGCCGACGGTCAGCGAACGATATTCGTCGTCCGTGCCCTCGACGATGATCCACGGCGCATGCGCCGAATTGGTGACGCGCAGGACATGGCCGGCCACTTCCTGCAACTTGTTGTAGGTCTTCAGGCGGTCGTAGCTTTCCTTGGTGACGCGCCAGGCCGTGTTCGGATTCTTCTCGAGCGCCTTGAGCCGCGTTTTCTGGCCCTCCTTCGAGAGATGGAACCAGAACTTGAGGACGAGCGCGCCTTCGTTGACCAGCATGGCCTCGAAGCGGTTGATGTCGTCGAGCCGCTCATCGAGCTCGGCGCGCCGCATTTTGCCGGTAATCCGGTCGGTAATCGGCTGCGAATACCACGAGCCGGCAAAGATGCCGACCTTGCCCTTGGGCGGCAGGGCGCGCCAGTAGCGCCACATGTTGGGACGACTGCGCTCCTCGTCGGAGGGCTCGGAAAAAGCCAGGGTCGAAATGTGTCGGGGGTCCATCCAGGAATACAGCAAGTTGATGGTCTCACCCTTGCCACTACCATCCACCCCGCTGATCAGGATGACGACCGGAAATTCCTTTTTCTGCAACATGTCGTACTGCACATCGAGCAATTCGGCGCGCAATTTCGGCACTTCGGTCTTGAAGGTCTTCTTGTCTACTTTATGACCCAGTTCTGCAGATTCAAACATGGCCTACCCCTCCCTGAAATCACCCCAAAGGGCCTGCAAGGCTGCCAGCGCAGCCAAACCTGCCGTTTCCGTCCGCAGCACCCGCGGCCCCAGGCGTACCGCCTGAAAACCGGCTTGGTGTGCGGCAATCACTTCCTGCGGATCAAGCCCCCCCTCGGCGCCGATCAGCAGTTGCACATCTTTCGCCGGCGCTATCGTCGCCAGCGTCTGTTCGGCATCGGGCGCCAGCATCAGGCGCAAGACACCATCAGCCGGCCGGGCCAGCCAGTTTTCCAGCTTTTCGAGCGGTGCCACGAGCGGCACCTGGTTGCGCCCGCATTGCTCGCAGGCCGAGGCGACGACACCCTGCCAGTGCGCCACCCGCTTGCCGGCCCGTTCACCGGCCAGACGCAGGACGCTGCGCCGGCTCTCGACCGGAACGATATCGCGCACCCCCAGCTCGACCGCCTTCTGGATGGTGAAATCCATCTTGTCGCCGGCCTGCAGGGCCTGGACCAGCGTAATCGCCAGCGCCGACTCGCGCTCCGTCTCGACCCAGGCGCCGAGCACCGCCATGACGCGGTCGCGCTCGATACGCTCGATATGGGCCGGATACTCGCCACCCCGGCCATCGAAGAGGACCATCGGCGCCCCCGGCGGCAGGCGCAGGACGCGCACCGCATGACGGGCCACCGGCTCCGGCAGTTCAACATGCGCCCCCGGCGAGAGGGCTTCACGGCAGTAAAAACGAGGTAAATTCATCAGTGCTATTATGGGCGAAATGCCTTTTGGAGTGGAAAAACATGGCCGCCTTGAACCCTCCCGTGTGCGATTTTGGCCAAGCCGCCATCGACTTCGACTTGCCCGGCATAGATGGCAAACGTCACACGCTGGACAGTTGCCGAGGCCCTAATGGCCTTCTCGTCATGTTCATCTGCAACCACTGCCCCTACGTCAAGGCCATCATCGACCGCCTGATCCGCGACTGCAATGACCTTGCCCGGGCGGGCATCGGCTGCGTCGCGATCATGAGCAACGATGTCGCCGCCTATCCGGAAGACGGGCCGGACGCGATGGCGCGCTGGGCAAGCGAGCTGGCCTTTCCGTTCCCTTACCTCTACGACGCCAGCCAGGCCGTCGCCCGTGCCTACGGGGC
>CAIYYE010000476.1 GCA_903930395.1 uncultured beta proteobacterium | reverse complement strand
GTCGGTCGTGAAGAAGCCGATTTGGGCGATTTGAGAGTTTAGGTGAAGGCCTTGCGGTTGATAGTGATCGGTGTGCGCTGCGAGGCGGCCAAGATCGCGGCCCGGATCAGGGCACAAAGAAGCTTCAGCCATGCCAGGAGCAGTCGGATGTTGTGGCCGGCGGCGACGAGGACGACGTTGATCGCGTCGCCGTTGGCGCCCTTGAGCCAGTGACGCTCGAGTTTTCCGTCGGCCTTCATGTGTCCGATGATCGGTTCGACGGCGCTTCGCCGTCTGAGTTCGCGCTTGATGGTGGGCGAAGCGATGCCGCGGGTATTGGACAGATAGACTTGCGGGGTGGTCAGTCCGTGACCGCGATAGCCCCGGTCGACATAGGCCCGCTCGACCGAGGCGCCGGTGAGGCGCTCAACCTGGGCGATCTGGCTTTTCAGGGTATGGCCGTCATAGGGCAAGCCAGGGCGGGCCTGGGCGCCGACGATGAACTGTCCACCCACGGCGCGGGCATTGGTGACGGCGAAGGACGCTTTAACCCCGAACTCGAAACGGGTTCGCGCCTTACCCTTGGCGATGCATTCCACCTCCGGGGCGTGCAGCGCGTAGAGCTTTTTGGAATCACCGACCTTCTGGGCGAGCAGCCGGGCGATCGGTTCGCCCACGGGCCGGAACGCGGTTTCCAGGTCCGGCTGGCCGGCGATCTTGCGGCCAATGTCACGATGCAGCCGCCCCACATAGGTGCGCATGCGGCGCACCTCACGTAACGCCTGCTTGTGGCCGCTGGTGTGGATCAGACGCGAGACCTCGCGCCGGGAGCGGACCGCCAGGCGCACGAAGGATTGGCGCAGCACCAGGCGGTGCTGCCGGGCGAAGCGGTTCAGCCATTGCACCGCGCGCAGCAGCAGGCCGCTGTCGGTTGGGTGCGCCACAGCCTTGGTCTGGGCGGTGGTATCGATGGTGATGCGTTCGAACGTGCCACTGCCCACCGCCTTGGCCCTCAGAGCGGCCGCCAGGGTTTCGGCCAGCAGCACCTCGAGCTTGTCCTGGCCGATCCGGGCCCGCCAGCGCGTCATTGACGAGCGGTCCAGCGGTAGCCGGTGCTGGAAATGGGTCTCGCCACAGAACGACTGGAAGTAGGGGTTCTCCAGCCATTGGGCGCACACCGCATCGTCCGACAGACCCTTGGCATGCTGGAGCAGATGCAAGCCAGCCATCAGTCGTGTCGGCAAGCCCGGCCGACCGGTCTTGTCCACGTAGAGCCCACCAAAAGCGGCGTCGAAACGATCCCAGTCAATCAGCCGGGCCAGCCGGACCAGCTCGTGCCGATCATCCAGCATGGCCTCCAGGCGCGACCGGAACAGGTCCTCGTTGCTGGTTCTGGACGGCGGCTTTGGACGCATCTCGGGCTCCCGGATCTCGACCTGACCACTGCATCACACTCCGCAAAAGCTGGGAATCCCAAACAAATGCCGCCGACAAAATCACAAGCTTCTTCGACCGAACGCCCAAAACCCTTGCGAAACCGAATACTTCAAATCGCCGGAAAACCCCCGCCAACCGCGGCGTTCCAGACTTCTTCACGACTGACTACCTCGTTGTCGCCGAAGCGTTGCTGTCCAGGGCGCTTGATGACGATGCGCTCGGCATCGCCGTCATTGCCCACGTCGCAATAGAGAAACGTCTCGCCGCCCAGCTGCTCGGTGAACTGCACCCGGGCGATGGCATCAGCGCGGTCAGGCGCAATCACGTCCACGTGCTCTGGCCGGATCCCGACATCTAT
>CAIYYE010000475.1 GCA_903930395.1 uncultured beta proteobacterium | reverse complement strand
GACAGTGCCATCCTGGCCCGGCAAAGCCACGAAATGGGCCAGAAGATCATGGCCCTAGAAGCCCAGGCCTACGAACTGGCCGGCCAGCCCTTCAACCTCGCCTCGCCGAAACAACTGGCGGACATCCTGTTTGAAAAACAGGGTTTGCCGATCAAAAAGAAAACCCCGTCCGGCGGCCCCTCGACTGACGAGGAAGTGCTCTCTGAACTAGCCCTCGACTACCCGCTACCCAAACTCCTGCTGGAACACCGCAGCCTGTCGAAACTCAAGGGCACCTACACCGACAAGCTGCCGCGCATGGTCAATCCACAAACTGGGAGAGTGCATACTCACTTCTCCCAGGCATCCGTTGTTACTGGGCGCCTTGCCTCCACCGACCCCAATTTGCAGAACATCCCGGTGCGCAGCGAAGAAGGCCGCAAAATCCGCACGGCTTTCATTGCCCCACCCGGCAGCAGCATCGTCTCGGCCGACTATTCGCAGATCGAACTGCGCATCATGGCCCACCTCTCGGGAGACGAACGCCTGCTCGACGCCTTCGCACATGGCGAGGATGTGCACCGCGCAACGGCCGGCGAAATCTTTGGCGTGACGCCGCTCGAAGTCGGCCCCGACCAGCGCCGCGTCGCCAAGAGCATCAATTTCGGCCTGATCTACGGCATGAGCGCCTTTGGCCTCGCCCGCCAGCTTGGCCTGGAGCGCAGCGCGGCACAGACCTACATCGACCGCTATTTCGCCCGTTATCCAGGCGTTGCTGCTTACATGGAAGAGGCGCGCGAAATGGCCCGACAAAAAGGCTACGTCGAAACCGCCTTCGGCCGTCGCCTGTGGTTCCCCGAGATTCGCTCGAGCAATGGCAATCGCCGCCAGGGGGCAGAACGCGCCGCCATCAACGCCCCCATGCAGGGCACGGCGGCCGACCTGATCAAGCTGGCGATGATTGCCGTGCAGGACTGGCTGGACAAGTCAGCCGTGCAGTCGAAGCTTGTGCTGCAGGTACACGACGAACTCCTGCTCGAAGTGCCGGATGCCGAACTGGCGGAAATTCGCAGCCATCTGCCGCAACTGATGAGCCAGGTCGCCGAACTGAAGGTGCCGCTGGTCGTTGAAGTGGGCGTCGGGGCGAACTGGGAAGCGGCGCACTAAGCCGACGGACGGCCGGCCTGATTCAGGCAGCCGAAGGGCCAAACTGCTGGCGGCGTGCGGCACTGACCTGATCAGTGGTATAGGCACCGATACCCTGCTGCGCCCGCACCCGGTCACCGGCCAGTATCTCTGCCAGCCGGCGCTCGTTTTCGGGCAGCTTCGAGCGGTCGTTTTCATGGTGCCAGAGATGCAGGACGGCCGTTGCGAAACGCCCGTCCTTGCGGAGCACACCGGCATGCAGGAGGCGAATGGCGAGGTCGGCGTCCTCGTGCCCCCAACCCTGGAAGACTTCATCAAAGCCATTCACGGTATCAAAATCAGTCCGCCAAATGGCCAGATTGCAGGTCCGCGCCCCCCGCCAACGCTGCGGCTGCGCCTTGCGCCAGCCTTGACCGGGCAGAAAACAGAGCGGAAACCAGCGATTGATCGCACCAGCCAGTCGACGCCCCAACCAGGTCAGGCGACTATCGGCATGCAGGGCGCCAGTTGCAGCTTGCAACATGCGCGCCGTGAATCCCTGGCTGAGCAGAATCCGGTTACCGGCAACAAACCAGCCCCGTTCCGCCAGGACCCGGTGACGGGCCACAAAATCGGGACGCAATACACAATCACCGTCGATAAAGACCAGGTAATCACCGCGACTGGCTGCCACCGCGAGATTGCGGGCGGCGGCTGCCCGAAACCCGTCATCGGTCTGCCAGAGATGGACGAGTGGAACGGGGAAATCAACCGCCACCCCGGCAATCGCCGCCGCCGTTTCGGGGCGTGAGCCATCGTCGGCGACGAGCACCTCGAAAGCGCGATCGGTCTGGGCGGCGAGCGAAAGCAGCACCGCCCGCAAGGCATCCGGCCGGTTATAGGTGGTGACGATGAGGGAAAGCAGGCGGGGCATCATGCGACAGCGAACCCGGCCTCAGGGACGACGCAGCGGCGCCGTTTCCGGTACCGTCCAGGCCTGGTCCATCTCGTAACCCTTGGCGTAACGGTAGAAAGTCCCTTCAAAATTGCCGAAGGCAATGATGAAGCCAGGCCAGCCATCGAGAAAGCCGCGCTTGAAAATGTAGTGTTTGATGAAGGACCACAGGCCATGCGTCAGGGCCTTGCCCATGCTGCCCTTGCGGCCACGCAAAGCCAGCTTTTCGGCCCCCAGCGTCGAGTAGCGGTTGGCTTTATGGACAACTTCATGCAGGTTCTTGAAGGGCACCTGCCAGATCGGGTGCTGCAAATGCCCGATCGGCCGTTCGCTATGCGTTACGTAAGCCTCATGCACCGGCTCCATCGTGTAGCTCATCTTGCCGCGCCGGAAAAGCTGCGGCTGACGATAATTGGGATACCAGCCGGAATGCTTGATCCAGCGCCCCATGAAGAAATTGCGGCGGGGCATGAAATACATGTCGAGGCTGTCGGGATCGGCGATCACCCCGAGGATTTCATCGCGTGCCTCGGGCGTGCAGCGTTCATCGGCATCGAGGCTGAAAATCCAGTCGTGGGAACAGGCGGCAATCGCCTGATTGCGCAAGTCGCCAAAGCCCTTGAACGGCACCTGTACGACGCGAGCGCCGAGACTCTCGGCTATCTCGATCATGCCGTCGGTACTCCCCGAATCGGCAACGATGATTTCATCAGCCCACAGGACACTATTCACCGCCGCCGCAATTTTCTGCGCTTCGTTGAAGGCGATGATGTAGGCGGTAATTTTGGGTGTTGATGGGCTAATCATGAAGCTTTCTTTAGGTAGAGGCAAAAAGTCCGGGATTCAACAAAAATGCATCTTGAAAGCATCCAACAGCCCAAGACACACCGAGGCGCTCACTGCGCAACAAGCTCCCAATACTGGTGGGACAATCCATTTCTGAACCACTTTTGCTGGAACCGTCTCAAGGATTTTCGGAATTCAGAGTCGATTGTATTCCTGACATTATTTGGCGTTTCCCATGCCACACGTTTAACTGCAAATCGCCCAGTGAACCCATACATGGAAGCAATAGGCTCCTCACCAACAAAATAACTGTGGGTATCTTCAGTTATTATATTGACATGAGTGGGATCAACAAAAGCCGAAGGATGTGGGTAACAAGGCGTCATCGCCAAAAAAATCCCTCCCGGTTTCATAACCCGATGAATTTCAGACATTAGATTCACAAACGGGTTGCACATTTGCCCCTCCGGCAACATCATCTGCCGCGGAATATGCTCCAAAAAATCCATCGCGGAAACCGAATCAAAAAAACTATCCGGGAAAGGGATTTTTGAGGTTACCAGATTCGCCTTTTTATATTCAAAGCTCAACCCATCAAACGACTCATCAATATCCCTGATATCACACCCATAAAGACAATCTCGAGAATACGGGTTAAAGGGATTCAGTCCGCAACCCAAATCCAGGTGCCTCGTGGAATCAGTCATCATATACACAAGAAGTTAATCATAATATTTAATCTAAAAATACCCATTAAAATCACTACCGTTGATTTGAATAGGAAATTAATTCATCTATATTATTGCTGCACAAGAGTGGCGCAATTTTTGAAAGCTCCTCTGTCGGCCACTGCCACCAGGCCATAGCCAGCAATGCGGCGCGTATTGACTCGTCAAATCGCCAGCGCACGTGCCGCGCAGGATTCCCTGCAACAATTGAATATGGCTCGACATCTCGCGTCACGACGGCCCCAGCAGAGACAATCGCGCCGTCACCGATTTTCACACCGGAAAGAACGACACAACCTGAGCAAAGCCAGACATCGTTGCCGATTTCGACATCGCCACGAGAAAAGCTGGCCGGTTCAATACCCTCGACTTCAGGCAACATGGTAGAAAACGGATAGGTCGTCACCCAATCAGAGTGGTGATGCCCCCCAAGGAATATCTGGACATTCATTGCAATCGAGCAGTAAGCCCCGATATGCAATGTAGCCCCCTCATCCCAGTCGTGTATTTTTGGCAACCCATAGCTTCCAATCCCAAACGAATACTTTCCTGGGTAATGCAAGTCAAAGCGGGCCTGTCCACGGTACAAAGCTGGAATTTTTTTCAGGCGGCGCTCAGCTTGCCGGAAAAGAAATTTTTTCAGTAGTTTCATTTGCCCGGATCTTTATTCTGTTCGGCTGCCGCATACAAAGCCCAACTGACCATCAGCAAACTCAAGCCGATCTTGTTGGTAAAAAATATTTCGCTGACCCCGAATACGATTGAAAACCCGAGGAACGCAAGTTGATAAACGTTGCCACGCGCCGCCAACCACATCCATATACAGGTCGCGAAATAAGCCAGCATCAGCAACCCACCGCCGATTCCTATTGTCTGGGCCCAGTCGCTATGGAACCCAGGAATAGCCAACATCCATTCCGAGGGTATTCCGAAAGCCGGGTGCGTCTCATACAACTGCCGGAGCGAGGTGTAACCCGGGCCGATCACTGGATGATCAAGCAAGGTCAGGTAAGCGATGCGGAACAACTCGAGCCGAAGACCAATAGAGGTTTGGGTAGCCCCGGTTTCACTGAAATAGCCCAGTATCTCCCTGAAGATCGACTCCAGGCGCCCATACATCGGGTTATCCGGCAAAAAGAAAGCGGCCGCAGCGAACAATATCGCAAACCCTGCCAACACGCCTCGCCGCCATTGGCTCGCCTTGACCAAGATGATACCGACCACCACCAAGGCCGCCAAAGTACCTCTTGAACCGCTGAGCAGGGTTGCAACAACCCCCAGCATACCTGCCAGAACCAACAGGACACTGAAGGCCGATGACTGAGCTTTGGCCTTGTCATTGACTGCATGAAGAAAGCACAGGGAGGCGACCCAAATCGCAAATTGACCGAAACGGTTTTCGTAGCCGCCACCCGAGGCACGAAATCGGCCTAGACCATAGACCTCGTAAAGCGCAACGCCACAATAGACCGCCGCCCCCAAACCGGCAGCAATGGCCAGATGGCGATAAGTAATGCCTGCCAGGCGCGCCCCAATAAACAGCAGGGCACACCACAGCAAGCGAGTCAGGGGGTTGAGATCTGTCGGATCATAGCCATGCCAGAGTTGGGCAAAAACCCAGACCAAGACAAAAGGCAAAAATGGCAGCCCGCAGCGCAGCGCACCCCCCAAAAGCTTCCCGATGTCGTGGCGCGGCGCCTGCCAGAGCAACATAAAGCTGACCGACGCTGCCAGAATATTCAGATAACGCGCCCCACCACCGAAAGGGATCCATTTGACCGCCATTATCGGATAACACAAGAGAATACACAACGCGACCAGGCGCCAAGTACCCTGGCGAGTATACTCAGGCAACATCGGCAAGAGCCCTCTCGTCGGCAAAACGTGCCAGCTGGCGCTCTATGGCTGCCAGCACTGGGGGCACGGGAATGTTGGCGAGATAACGCTCGGTGGTCGAGATATCGACATCATTCGGAGCGATAAGGGGGCCGTAATCGGCGGCATGAATGACCTCCGCACGATTGCTCCAGGGCCGCCAGATATGGACATGCGAGGGGCCGAACAGGGCGACGATGGGTCGCCCCAAGGCAGCCGCCATATGCATCGGCACGGAGTCTACCCCGACGAATAATGTCGCCCGCGCAATCGCCGCGGCCAGTTGCGGCAAGGTCAACTGCCCCGCCAGGGAGACTAGCCGCGAATCATTCACCCGGCGGAGCAGGCCATCGACCAGGTCGACTTCACGCTGGTCTGGCGCCGAGGTCAGCACGACTTGCCAACCGCCCGACACCAGCGCCGCAATCACTTCGGCAAAACGCTCATCTTCCCAGCACTTGAAGAACCAGCGAGAAGTCGGGTGGATCAGGATGTATTTCCCGGCCACACCGGCTGCCGCAAGTTTCTCGTCCACCAGCGCCGCATCCGCTTCAGCAAAGCCCATGGTGCACGGAGCATTGCCGGCATCTACCGGGACCCCCAACGCGGCCAGGACGGCCAGGTTCTTTTCGACCATATGCCCGGCAAATACCGGCACGATACGCACCGGAAATATCTTTCGCCATAGCCAGAAATCGCGCTTTTCCATCTCGTAGCCAAAGCGCACCGCAGCACCGCTGACAGCCGCGGCAAGCGCCCCGGGCCACTGGTCATTGAGATGCAGCACCCAGTCGTAGTGACGCCGCCGAATATCCCGCATCAGGCGAAACAGGGCGAGCCCCCGCCGCCACCCGCGACCGACCTGCTTGCCTCGCGGCAAAGCCCACACCGTGGTCAGGTCAGGATTGGCGGCCAGCATGGAAGCCGTTTCGGCAAACACCAGGGCATCGATCTCGACCCCGGGAAACTGGCGTTTGAGAGCGGTAAACATCGGGGTCGTCAGCAGGACATCGCCATGATTCTGCAAGCGGATCACCAGGACGCGCTTGGGGGGAGGAAATACAGACTTGATCATAAACTCGTATGGCTACCGGGCGCCTCTCAGGCTTGGCCGGATGATACACTTTCCAGCCCGGTTTCGCCGACGCCTGCCCCGTGCAACCGGCCGCCGACTCTTAGCCCACCTATCGCCATGACCCCGTTGCCCGGCTTCAATCTGATATTTCACTCGATTCGCGCTGGCGGCGGCATGGAGCGGCATGTGCTCGATCTGATCGCCTATGCCGCCGGGCAAAACATGCCCTGCCGGGTCATCACCCGGCAACTGGCCTGGCCCGGCCCCCACCCCCAGGGCGTCGAATTCGTCGTCATGCCCGATCGCACGCCGTTTTCCCGCCTCAACAACTATATTTTCGAATCGCGCGCCCTGGCCCAGTCCCGCCAGGGCTGGCCCACAGTGAGCATTTCGCGAGCACCGGGAGCAGCCTTGTGCATCGTCGGCGGCACCCATCTCGGCCACCTGCTCGATCGCGGCAAAAAACGCATCGGTTTTTTCGATCGCGCCACCATTCGGCGCGAAACCGCGCTTTATCAGCAGGCCAGGCAGATTGTTTCGCATTCGGCCAAGGTCGCCGGCGAAATTGTCGCGCATTACGGCATCGCCCCGAACAAGATCGCTACCCTCTACCCGCCAGTCGATACCGGGCAATTTTGCCTTGCCGCCCGCGCCAACCGGGAACAGACCCGGCAAGCGATAGGGATTCGCCCGGATGAGCTGATGCTGCTCTTCCCCTCAAACAATCACGCGCTAAAGGGAGCAGACCTGATTCTCGAAGCCCTTGCCGATAGTGACCCGCGCCTTCGCCTCGTCGTTGCCGGCAAAACACCGCTCAACGCGCCCAAAGTCATCAACCTCGGTTTCCGCGACGACATGCCAGCGCTGTATGCCGCTGCCGATGCAGTCATTCTCGCCTCCCACTACGAAGCCTTTGGCCTGGTTGGACCGGAGGCCATTCTGTGCGGCACACCAGCCATTTTCTCGACCACGGTCGGCGCCGCCGAAGTTCTTTCGGAACAGGCCTGCCTGCGCTTCGAGCGCAATCTTCCAGCCCTGCGCGCCACGCTGCGCGACACCCTGACACGATGGGAAGCAGGCCGCCTGAACCTGCTCGACAATCCCGGACAACACATTCACTATCCGTACTCCCTGCCACAGCACTTCAATGTCCTGTTCGGCCTGCTCGCCACTGCCGCCGCATCATGAGCCACCTGCCCCACCCTCCCGTCACGCTGCTTCTCCTCTGCTACAACCAGCAAGACCTTATAGGCGAGGCACTGGCCGGGGCGCTCGCCCAGGATTATCCCAACCTGGAAATCGTCATTTCGGATGATGCGTCGAAAGACGCGACAGTCGCCCGCATCGAGGCGGCCCTGCACGGCTATGCCGGACCGCACCGCATCAAATTCCTGCGCAACCCGGAAAATCTCGGCATTGGCGGCAACATCGATCAGGCGGTCAGACAATCTAGCGGCGAATTGATCTTCATCGCCGGCGGCGACGATGTGTCGCTCCCGACGCGGGTCAGTACCGTCGTCGATTTCTGGCTGGCCCACGACGGCAAGCCCGACCTCATTGCGGCCTACCTGTTCGACATGGCGCAATCAGGCGAGATTCTCGGGACCATCCGTATCACCAAACTCGAAGACTATCGAACGCTGGATGACTGGAGCCGCTCGCCGCCCCACGTCATCGGCGCGGCCCAAGCCTGGACGCGTCGCCTCTTCGACCGTTTCGGCGGTATGCCCAAGGGCGTCGTCGGCGAGGACATGGTGATGGCTTTTCGGGCGATTGGTCTGGCCAGCGCCATCACGTTGCCGCAACCGCTCATCAATTACCGGCGTGGCGGCCTGACCAGTCAGCGCAAATCACTGGATGCCGCCACTGTCATCAGGGGCCTGACCCGAAAGCTCAAAAGCTCGCAGACCGAGTTGCGCTGCATGCTCGACAACGCCCGCGAACTCGGCGCCAGTCAAGCTACGCTGGCCGTACTCGATGAGAAGCTGCAAAAGGAAATATTCATTGAACGCATGTTTGCCGCCTCCGGTTTCGGCCCAAAACTTGGCCTCTGCCGGCAATATGCGACGCTGCCCGGCGACTTCCGACTGCGCATCCTGACCTACGCGGCAGCGCCCTGGCTGCTGGCGCCCTTCTTTTTCCTCAAGCGCCTGCGCTATCAGTCAGCGACTCGCCCGTAAGCGTTTCCCGCTGCAGCCGCTGCAACTTCGCATAAACCCCATTGTTGCCGAGCAATTCGGCATGTCGGCCGCGCTCGACGATGCGTCCCTGATCGAGCACCACGATCAGGTCGGCCCGTTCGATGGTGGATAGGCGGTGGGCGATGACGATGGTGGTCCGGCCGAGAATCAGGGTATCGAGAGCAGCCTGAATGAGGCGTTCGGATTCGGTGTCGAGGGCCGAGGTGGCCTCGTCGAGAATGAGAATCGGGGCATTTTTCAGGAAGGCACGGGCGATGGCCAGGCGCTGGCGCTGGCCGCCCGACAGCTTGACGCCGTTTTCGCCAACCTCGGTATCCAGCCCCTTGTCCATCTGGCTGATGAACTCCCAGGCATTGGCTGCCTTGGCCGCGGCAATGATCTCTTCCTCGCTCGACTGGCCTGCAAAGCCATAGGCAATGTTGGCGCGGACGGTGTCGTTGAAGAGCACGACATCCTGACTGACCAGGGCGATGTTGTTGCGCAGGCTCTCCAGCTTCAGATCCTCGACATGGTGCCCATCGAGCAGCAGACGCCCGTTAGTCAGGTGATAAAAGCGCGGAATGAGTGCGGCCATGGTTGTCTTGCCGCTTCCGGAAGCACCGACCAAAGCGACCGTCTGGCCCGGCAGAATGTCCAGATTGATATCTTCCAGAGCAGGTCGGTTGGTGCCCGGATAGCTGAAATTGACTTGATCGAATGTCAGGTGGCCACTGGCCCGCTGGAGTTCGACCTGACCCAGGTCGTCTTCAGGAATTTCATCGAGCACCTGGAAAACGCTTTCAGCGGCAGCCAGGCCACGTTGCAGCGGGTTGCTGACATCCGTCAAACGCTTGACCGGGGCAAGCAGCATGAGCAGTGCCGTGATGAAGGAGAGGAACTCGCCGACCGTCGTGCCGCCGGGGCCGGCCGACTGGCGCAAGGCGAGGTAGGTGATGATGGCCACCGAAGTCGATGCGGCGACCTGGGTCAGCGGCACTGTCGCCGCGGCCGCGGCCGCTTCACGCATGGTGGCCCGACGGTAAACGTTGGTCGCCTCGTCAAACCGGGCAGCCTCGTATTTCTCGCCACCGAATATCTTCACCACCTTGTGGGCGCCAACCGCTTCTTCGAGGATGTGGGTGATCAGGCCCATGGCCGAATAGCCGGAGCGGCTGGCGGCGCGCAGGCGCTTGCTGAAAATCTTGATGACGCCAAGGATGACCGGGCCGACGGTGAGGGCGATCAGGGTCAGTTTCCAGTCGAGGTAGAGCAGGAAACCGAGCAGGCCAAGGATGGTCAGGGTGTCGCGGATGACCGTGGTCAGCACGCCGGTGGCGGCCTGGGTGACGTTGGTCACGTCGTAGGCCACCTTGGAAATCAGGACGCCGGTCGACTGGTCATCGTAAAACCGTGTCGGCAGACTCAAGAGCCGCCGGAACATGGCCTGACGCAAGTCGAGCACGACGCGGGCGGCAACCCAGGCCATCGAGTAGCCGCTGGCGTAGGTCGAGATGCCACGGAAGATGAAAATCGCGATCATCGCGGCCGGGATCAGGATGATGTCGCGCTCGTCCTTGGCGACAAAACCGCTGTCGAGCAGATGCTTCATCAGGGCCGGGAAGAGCGGCTCGGTCGCTGCCGTGCACACCATGCCGAGCACACCGAGGGCAAAAACGCGCCAGTGGGGCTGCACCCAGGTTAGCAGGCGGCGATATATCTGGCGGTTGGAATAGGCCGAGCTTGAATTTTGAGTCACGGATTGCGGTCGTTGGAAACGAAAGTCGACATTCTACCGATTCAGGCGGATCAGGTCGGCGCTGTCGTTCGACAAGGAAATCGTCGTTACCGTCGAAAATTCGACGTGCACGTCGCTCCACCGCGCTGGCGGTAAGCCCTGCCAGTGCGCGAGCAAGGTACGGATGACCCCGGCGTGGGTCACGATCACCGCCTCCGGCACGCACAGACTTGCGACAAAATCCAGTGCCCGCTGCTGCAAAGCGGCCGGCGACTCACCACCCGGCGGCGCATAATTTGCGACATCGGCGGCCCAGGCATCGAGTTGGTGGCGGGGAATATCGCCCCATGCTCGCCCTTCCCAGTCGCCGAAATTCATTTCGGCCAGCCTGTCATCCATCCGCGGCTGCGCATGCAACTGTTCCGCCAATTGCCGGCAGCGTTGCAGCGGACTGCTCCAGACCGGCAGGCCCGGAGGCAGTTCGGCGCGCAGACGGGCGAAATCGGCCGGCTCAATGGGAGCCGGAATGTCGCTTTGCCCATAGCAGATACCCGCGTCGATCAGGGGTTTCGGATGGCGGATCAGGTGCAGGATCATGGCGGCCAGCTCGCCAGCAGCCCGAGATAGAAAACGATTTCGCTGACCTGCTGCGTCGCCCCCAGGCAATCTCCCGTGTACCCACCCATCCAGCGCCGGAACTTGGCGGCGAGCCAGACGGTGGCGAGCGCCGCCAGGGCACAGCCGGCCAGCGCCTTGGCCGGCGGCAAAAAGGCCACAGCGAGGAGAGCGAAAGCCAGTGCAACCACCATGCCCCCCCCGGACAATCGTGTCGCCAGCGGCTTGGCCTTGGACTGTAAATCCTCCCGAACGTAATCCATCGTCGCCAGCAGCACTGTGGCACAAAAGCGTGACAGGGCATGACCGGCGAGCAGCGCGAACGGTACCAGCGCGCCATCGAGCGCCGACAGCAGCGTGAATTTTCCGAGCAGCGCCAGCACCATCGCCACGACGCCATAACTGCCGACCCGCGAATCCTTCATGATCTCAAGGATGCGCGCCTTGTCCCAGCCTCCCCCAAGACCATCAACCGTATCCGCCAGACCATCTTCGTGGAAGGCACCGGTCGCGTAGAGAGTCGCCGCCATCGACAACAAGACCGCCACTGGCTGCGGCCAGATCAGCCCCGCAGCCAGATAGACCAGCGCGCCAATGCCACCGACAATCAGCCCGACTGCCGGAAAATAGCGCGCCGAGCGATTCAGCGCCTCGGCCGAATGCCCGACCCAGGCGGGCACCGGCAAGCGCGTGAAAAAGCGGATGGCGCCGAAGAAATACTCAAGTTCTCGCCGCAGCATCATGCTTTATCGGAAACACCAGCTGACTCGAAACTGGCCATCTCGTTGAGAAAATTGAGCGCAGCCTCAACGAGCGGGAAGGCCAGCGCTGCACCCGTCCCTTCACCCAGACGCAGGCCAAGATCAAGCAGGGGTTCGGCGCCGAGCGCGGCCAACTGGGCGCGGTGGCCGGCCTCGGCGGAACGGTGGCAGAACACACAGTAGTCGGCCATCGCCGGGGCCAGACGGGTCGCCACGAGAGCCGCCGATGTGACGATGAACCCGTCAACAAGCAGGGTCATCTTCGCTTCTGCCGCACCGAGCATGGCACCGACCATCATGGCGATTTCAAAGCCGCCGAATTCGGCGAGCACAGCCAGCGGTTCATTGCCTCCGCTGCGGCGATAGCGCTGGAGCGCTGTATCGAGCAAGGCCTGCTTGCGGGCCAGCCCGGCATCGTCGAGCCCCGTGCCCCGACCGACGCATTCGGCCAGCGGCAGGCCGGTCAGGCAATGGGTCAGCAAGGAAGCAGCTGCCGTGTTGCCGATACCCATTTCGCCAAAACCGACGACATTGCAGCCATTGGCCGCCAGATTGCGGCTGATTTCAGCACCGCGCGCCATTGCCTGCGCACATTGTTCGGCGCTCATCGCCGCTTCTTCAATATAGTTGGCCGTGCCGGCCGCCACCTTTGCGTCGATCAGTCCGG
>CAIYYE010000474.1 GCA_903930395.1 uncultured beta proteobacterium | reverse complement strand
CGTTGTCGCGGCTCGTGTACTGGCGCAGGAAGGATTCGCAACGGGGATCGGAGAGCTTGAAGAAGTAATGCTCGGAACTACGCAATTCCGGTTTGGCGCCAGAGATGGCGGAATACGGCTCCTTGAGGTCGGTCGGCGCATAGGCCGCGCCGCAGGATTCGCAGTTGTCGCCATACTGGTCCTTGGCACCGCATTTCGGGCATTCACCCTTGATGAAGCGGTCGGGCAGGAAGAGTTGTTTGACCGGGTCGTAATACTGCTCGATGGTCCGCGTCTCGATCAGGCCGGCGGCGCGCAACTTGAGGTAGATATCGTTGGCGCAATCGCGCGTTTCGGCGGAGTGGGTGCTGTAGTAATTGTCGAAGCCGACGCCGAAGCCGGCGAAGTCGCGCGAATGCTCGCCATGGACGCGGGCGATCAGTTGTTCCGGCGTGATCCCCTCCTTCTCGGCGCGCAGCATGATCGGCGTGCCGTGCGTGTCGTCGGCGCAAACGTACCAGCACTCGTTGCCGGCCATTTTCTGGAAGCGGACCCAGATGTCGGTCTGGATGTACTCGACCAGGTGGCCAAGGTGAATGGCGCCGTTGGCATAAGGCAGGGCGGAGGTGACGAGTATTTTGCGCGACATGGCTGGCTGGGGCGGGAAAGGTAAAAGGCGATTTTACCGCGAGGAAGCCGCAAGGGGATTCACAAATCCGGAATGAGGTGCTTGCCCGGATGATCGTTGCTGAACGTAAATCAACATGCCATTTTGGTAAAATATGTCAAATAAATTATTGTGAAAGGGTCGCAAAGCGCGCATTATCCCGATGACATAGGAGGCATTATGAACTTTGCAGTAGTCGAGGACAGCAGGAACCAGGCGGAAGTGCTCAGGGCGCTATTGAAGAGCGAGGGGTATCAGGCCGAAGTGTTTTTTGATGGAAGCTCCTGCGTAGAGGCCCTCCAGACGCGAAATTTCGATTTTTTCATCATCGACTGGTCGCTGCCTGATATCGGCGGCGAGGAGGTGCTCAGGCGGGTACGCGAAAAATGTGGCTGGGAGGTTCCGGTTATATTCTGTACGGGCCGCACCGACGAGGCCGGGGCATCCGACATCCTCCGCCTCGGGGCCGATGACTTCATTCCGAAACCGATTCGTTACATGGAATTCATGGCGCGGATCCATGTCCTGCTGCGCCGCTGCCAGCCACGCCCGACCATGCAACAGTTTGGCAGTATCGAGATCGACATGAACGGACGGCGGATCATGCTGGCCGGGGTCGATGTTGACCTGACGCAGCGCGAATTCGAGCTGGCCCTCATTCTGTTGCGCAATGTCGGTCGCTTGCTGTCACGTGATGAATTGCTGAGCCGTGTGTGGGCACTCGATGGCGGGGTCGATACGCGGACGGTCGATACACATGCCAGCCGTCTGCGCAAGAAGCTCGGATTGGCCGGTGAAAGTGGCCTGATGCTGTCGTCTGTGTATGGGCAGGGATATCGCCTGGATACTGTTCAGTCGGGGTGAGCGCCGACAGCGGATTGGGGTATACTGTACAAAATTACTCGGGTATTGACTGCGCGGAGCACGCGCGCCGGGTATCATTCGTGCATCCCCCTGAAACCGGAGTTTCCATGAGCCTTACAGAACAGCAAATCAAGGCTGCGCTATCTGCTGCAGTCGATCCCAATACCGGCAAGGATTTCATCGCCGGCAAGGCAGTCAAGAATGTAAAAATCGATGGCGACGATGTCTCCTTCGACATCGAGCTGGCTTACCCGGCAAAAAGTCAGTTCGACCCGATCCGCAAACAGGTCATCGCTGCCGTGCGTACCGTGCCCGGCGTCGGCAGTGTGTCGGCCAACGTTTACAGCAAGATCGTCGCCCACTCCGTGCAGCTTGGCGTCAAGCTCTTGCCCGGGGTCAAGAACATCATTGCCATCGCTTCTGGCAAGGGCGGTGTCGGCAAGAGTACGACGGCGGTCAACCTGGCCCTGGCGCTGGCCCAGGAAGGGGCGCGCGTTGGTATTCTCGATGCCGACATCTATGGCCCGTCGCAGCCGCAAATGCTCGGTCTGGCCGGTGAGCAGCCGGAGTCGAAGGATGGCAAGAACATGGAACCGCTCGAGGCCTATGGCGTCCAGGCGATGTCCATCGGCTTCATGGTCGATGTCGAGACGCCGATGGTCTGGCGCGGTCCAATGGTCGCCCAGGCACTGGACCAGATGCTCGGACAAACCAACTGGAACGATGTCGACTACCTGATCGTGGACATGCCGCCGGGTACCGGCGACATCCAGTTGTCGCTGGCCCAGAAGGTGCCGGTGACCGGCGCGGTGATTGTCACCACGCCGCAGGACATCGCCCTGATTGATGCGCGCAAGGGCCTGAAGATGTTCGAGAAGGTCAATATTCCCATCATCGGCATCGTCGAGAACATGAGCATCCACATCTGCTCGCAGTGCGGCCACGAAGAACACATCTTCGGGACGGGCGGCGGCGCGAAGATGTGTGCCGATTACGACGTCGAATTCCTCGGCAGTCTGCCGCTGGAACTCGCTATCCGCGAAATGGCCGATGGCGGCAAGCCGACCGTGGTCGGGGCGCCGGAGTCGCGCACGGCCGAGATCTATCGCGGCATTGCGCGGCGCGTGGCGATCAAGATTGGCGAGAAGGCCAAGGACATGACCTCGAAATTCCCGAATATCGTTGTGCAAAACACCTAATTTTTTGCACATTGGGGCCAACAAAGGCGGGTAAAATCCCGCCTTTGCTTTTTGCCGCGTGAAAGATAGAAAATGGCCATCAAATCAGACAAATGGATACGCCGCATGGCGGCAGAGCACGGCATGATCGAGCCGTTTTCGCCGGAGTTGGTGCGTGAGGCGAATGGCCAGAAGATCGTCTCCTACGGCACCTCCAGCTATGGTTACGATATTCGCTGTGCCCGCGAATTCAAGGTGTTTACCAATATCAACTCGACCGTGGTTGATCCCAAGAACTTCGATCCGAAGTCCTTCGTCGAGATCGAGTCCGATGTCTGCATCATCCCGCCGAACTCCTTCGCGCTGGCCCGCACCATGGAATATTTCCGCATTCCGCGCTCGGTACTGACCGTCTGCCTGGGCAAGAGCACCTATGCCCGTTGCGGCATCATCGTCAATGTGACCCCCTTCGAGCCGGAGTGGGAAGGTTACGTCACCCTAGAATTCTCCAACACGACGCCGCTGCCGGCCAAGATTTACGCCGGCGAAGGTTGCGCCCAGGTGCTCTTCTTCGAGTCCGATGAGGTCTGCGAGACCTCTTACAAGGATAGAGGTGGCAAGTATCAGGGGCAGGTCGGTGTGACTTTGCCCAAGATCTGACGCCGGCCTGTAACCAAAACGTCTTATTCTGTGACCCGCTGCGGCGGGTCGCCGCTTTTCAAGGATCGAACATGCGCTTCCACTTCCCCGTCATCATCATCGACGAAGACTTCCGCTCGGAGAATACCTCGGGCCTGGGTATCCGGGCCCTGGCCGAAGCCATCGAGAAGGAAGGGCTGGAAGTCCTCGGCGTGACCAGCTACGGCGACCTGACTTCCTTCGCCCAGCAGCAAAGTCGTGCCTCGGCCTTCATCCTGTCGATTGACGACGAGGAGCTGGCACTGGAGCCGGAAGAGACGCTGGCCGAACTGCGTGCCTTCGTCAGCGAAATCCGCAACCGCAATGCCGAAATCCCCATCTTCCTGCATGGCGAGACGCGCACGTCGCGCCACATCCCGAACGATGTCCTGCGCGAGCTGCACGGCTTCATCCACATGTTCGAGGACACGCCGGAATTCATTGCCCGCAACGTCAAGCGCGAAGCCAAGGCCTATCTGGCCTCGCTGCCGCCGCCTTTCTTCCGCGCCCTGGTCCATTACGCCGCGGACGGTTCGTATTCCTGGCACTGTCCCGGTCACTCGGGCGGTGTTGCCTTCCTGAAGTCGCCGGTCGGCCAGATGTTCCACCAGTTCTTCGGCGAGAACATGCTACGCGCCGATGTCTGCAATGCCGTCGAAGAGCTAGGTCAGTTGCTCGACCACACCGGCCCGGTCGCCGCCTCGGAACGCAACGCGGCACGGATTTTCAATTCCGATCACCTCTATTTCGTCACCAACGGCACCTCGACCTCGAACAAGATCGTCTGGCACTCGACGGTGGCGCCGGGTGACATCGTCGTTGTCGACCGCAACTGCCACAAGTCCATCCTGCACGCCATCATGATGACCGGGGCGATCCCCGTTTTCCTGATGCCGACGCGCAATAACTTCGGCATCATCGGGCCGATCCCGAAATCGGAATTCCTCTGGGAAAACATCCAGAAGAAGATCGCGGCCAATCCCTTCATCGCCGACAAGACGGCCAAGCCGCGCGTTCTGACCATCACCCAGTCGACCTACGACGGCATCCTCTACAACGTCGAGGACATCAAGCAGGAACTGGACGGCAAGATCGACACCCTGCACTTTGACGAAGCCTGGCTGCCGCATGCCGCCTTCCACGATTTCTATGGCGACTACCACGCCATCGGCGCTGACCGCCCGCGCTGCAAGGAGTCGATGGTTTTCTCGACGCAATCGACGCACAAATTGCTGGCAGGTTTGAGCCAAGCTTCGCAGATTCTCGTCCAGGACGCCGAGAACCAGAAGCTCG
>CAIYYE010000473.1 GCA_903930395.1 uncultured beta proteobacterium | reverse complement strand
CGTCTATCTGACCGGCAGCTACACCCGCGACTGCTGTCCTTCCTACCTCAAGGAAGACAACTTCAATGCGCTCAAGGCCGGCCTGGTCGATTGCATCGTGCCGCATACCTGTACGGTCACCGAATTCCTGCAGGCCGGCAGCGAGCCGATCACCCGCTTCGTGCTGCTCGACCACATGGACTGGATGAGCTGCTACTACCCGGCAGCGCTGATCGAGGAGTGGAATGCCATCTTCGAACGTGCTGCGCCGTCGGCCCGCCTGCTGTTGCGCAGCGCTCACGCCCATCCGCCCTTCCTCGACTGGATCAAGGCCGGGCCTCAGCACAAGGGGCTGGCCGAGATGCTGGATTTCGAGACTGAACTCGCCGCCCGCCTGCAAGGCGACGATCGTGTCCATACCTATGCCGGCTTCGTCATTGCCCGGATGGCGGACAATGCTCGCCCCTGATCTGGCAGCGGATGCCCGCATCCTGTGGCGCCTGCTGCGCGGGCAACCGAAATCGGGTGGTCATGCCGAGCGGCTGCAGGCCTTTTATGCGCCGCAGGCGGATCGTTACGACGCCTTCCGTGCCCGCCTGCTGCACGGCCGGCAGGAACTGATTGAAAGACTCGACCTGCAGCCGGGCGACCGCGTCGTTGAACTCGGCTGTGGCACCGGCAGCAGCCTGGCGCGGATCGGCGAACGCGCCGCGCAGTTGGCCAGTTTCGACATGGTCGATCTGTGCCCGGCACTGCTTGAAGTCGCCCGCCAACGCGCCGCCGGTCATGATCATGTCCGGGTCATCGAGGCCGATGCCACGACCTGGCAGCCCGAACAAGCGGTCGATTGCGTCTTCATGTCGTATGCGCTGACGATGATTCCCGACTGGTCGCGCGTCATCGCCAATACCCAGGCCATGCTGGCGCCGGGCGGCCGTATCGGTATCGTCGATTTCCATTTGCCAGAGGATGGCAGCCGCATCGGCAACGCACTCTGGCGCCAGTGGTTCGGGCACGACGGCGTTCACCTGTCGGCCAAACACCTGCCGATGCTGAGGCAGATGTTTACCGAGCGCTCATGTGCTGAACAGCGTGCTTCCGTGCCGTATTTGCCGGGCTTGCGGGCGCCGTACTACCTTTTTGTCGGCGAACGGCAAGCGCGGCTACCTGAAAGGTGAATGCAAAAAGGGCCAACCGAAGTCAGCCCTTTATTGGCGAAGCAGGTGTTTCAGGCGATGCGGCGACGCCGCGCCAGCGCACCCATCAAGCCCAGGCCGGCAAGCAGCATGGCGTAGGTCTCGGGTTCCGGGACAGGGGCAAGCGTACTGCCGGCAAAATCGCCGCTACCGACTGAGAGATCTGAAAAACCGGCCAGATGGGCGGCGAAAAACTGGTTGCCCTGACCCGAGTTGCCGCTAGAAAGTTCACTGAAGTAATTCAGCGTTTGGGCTGTCGTGTCGCCACCCAGGCCGGAAACGGTGAAGGTCAGCGGTGCTTGGCGGTTGTTGCCATTGCCTTCGACGATGTATTCAAATTTGCCGAAACCATCCAGTGCGCTGGCAGGAGGGCCGTCAACGCTCCAGCCGTCGGCCAGGTTGCTGAAGGTCAGGCTGCTGGCACTTCCGCTGTAGTTGAATGCGAACGACTGCAAACCATAGTTGCTGTCCGTGGCAAAGGCATAGACGGGTGTCACATTGAAATTTGCCGTGCCGGCTGAAGTGCTGGTGATCTCGACCTGCAGATAAGTTACGCCATCGGCGTAACTGCTTTCGACGTTGGACTGGTTGAGGTTATAGGTAAGCGATGCAGCCAGCGCATCAGCCATCGGAACGCCCAGCAGCGACAGGGCGGCGAGCAGGCCCGTCAACGTGCGCCGGGGGAAATTTTTGTCGGGATTCATGGGGAGACCTCTCTGCCATTCACGATCATGTCGGGTCCGCGAAATATTGCTACTGACGCTGGACAACCGGATAGCCGGGCTATCTTGGTTTGATCATAGGCCTCCCTCACCACTTGCTCTATAGCCCGTTTGGGCTAACGCGGTGGCTCAGCCTCACTTGCCCCAGGGCTGGATCGGTACCGTCGATACCGAGTTGGCCGGTGCGCCTTCGATGATCTTCCGGCTGATCGCCATGTAAACCAGCACATTGCGCTTCTGGTCAAAGAAGCGGTGGACATTGGTTTCCTTGAAGAAGATAGAGGTGTCGTCGCTGAATACGACTTCATCTCTCGGCAGCTTTTCCGGCAGCGTGATCGGTCCGACCTGGCGGCAGGCGATGGAGAATTGCGACGGGTCTTCGGCCAGCCCGAGGCTGCCCTTGACGCCACCGGTACGGGCCTGGCTGACATGGCAGGCGACGCCGGAAATTTTCGGGTCGTCGTAGGCATAAACGCAGACCCGGTGATTGGCACCGATCAGCTTCCAGGTGGTTGTCGTGCAGCCGATTTCTTCGGCGCAGACGGGCAGGGCAAGGGCGGTGAGAAGCAGGGCGGTGGTGGTTTTCATGATCGTTCCGTGAGGGGAGGACGCTTAGGCAAAGGGCTTATCTTGCCAATATATTTTGTCAGGATTTTGTAGATGTCGCGGTCGAATGGCGGCCGTGGGCTGTCAAGCAGGGCGTGCAATTCCTCGTCCGAGCGGGCTGTGCCGAGATAACGCCAGCCTTCGATCAGGTGTATCTCGTCGCCCTCGCGCAGCAGTGCCGGACCGGTGAATGGCCAGGCGACCCACTTCAGGCCAACGAGTGCCGATATCAGGCGAACCGTGTGCTTGGCATAGGGTTCGCTACCGATGCAGGCGCCCTTGCAGCGCTTGAGTTGGTGCGCAAAACAGGGTTTGCCGGGTTTGGCTTTTTCCAGCCCGAGCAGCGCGTCACACAGATGGTGCGATTCGGCCAGGGTGCGCAGCACTTTGGTGGCTTCCTTGCTGCTCTTGAACAGGCCGTAGCAGGCGCTCGTCGCGCCAGCGCCGATGTCGGCCAAGGCGGTGAGTTGCGGCCGCAGCCATCCTTCACCTTCATCGATGAGGATCCAGGTGCAGGCTTCATCGTTCTTGCGTAGCTGGCGGTTGTGCAGCGGCTGCAGTTGCTTGACCAGTGCCGACTCCTTGAGCAGGGCGCCGATTTCGCCGGCCGTTTCCATCCAGTCGATGCGCCTGACCTGCTGCGCCAGTTCCATTTCTTTGGCGGCGCTATGGTCGCCGGCGAAATGCGCCAGCACGCGCTGGCGAATGTCCTTGGCCTTGCCGACGTAGATTGGCAGGCTGTTTTCACCGTAGAACAGGTAAACGCCGGGCGCTTCCGGCAAGTCATCGACGATGCCGGCATCGAGATGCGGCGGCAGGCTGGGGTTGGCATTCTGGGTTTTCAGCGCCGCTTCGATGTCCTCGCTGCTGCGCGCCCCGTGAATTTTTTGCCAGAACTGATGAATCAACTGGGCGTCGGCCAGTGCCCGGTGCCGGGCCTGGGCTTGCAGATCGTGGCGCTCGATCAGGCTGTCCAGGTTGTGCCGCTTGTGCTCGGGGTAGAGCGTGCGCGACAGCTTGACGGTGCACAGCACGGAGGCGCGGAAGGTGATGCCGAGTCGCTTGAATTCGTTTTTCAGGAAACCGTAGTCGAAACGCGCGTTATGGGCGATGAAGAGCCGGCCTTCGAGACGCTTCAAGGTGGCGGCAGCGACAGCCTCGAAGGGCGGTGCATCGGCCACCATGTCGTTGCTGATGCCGGTCAGTTGCTCGATGAAGGGGGAAATCCGCATGCCGGGATTGACCAGTTGCTGCCATTCGCGCACCGAGCCGTCGGCATCGACTTCGACAATGCCGATTTCGGTGATGCGGTCATGGGTGGCGGTGGCGCCAGTGGTTTCGAGATCGACGAAGGCGAGAGGGCGCATGGTGCGGCAAGCTGAGAACAGGGGCGCCGATGATAGCGTTTTCCGGATGGGTCGGTGCACGGCCGGCCATTTCTGGCTGGCTATTTGCTTGGTGCCTGTCATTCGAGCTACTTGTCGCCATCATGAGAAAACCCACCCTTTATCAAAGTATCAAGGCCAAGCGCCGAACGCAGTCGCTGGTCATCGGCGTGACCTGGTACACCGCGGAGTCCTGGGCGCAGGTCAGGGCGACGGCCGTCGATCCGGCGTGTTTCGAGGACTCGTTCGAAAAATGGAAGGCGATGGCGGTTGCCGCCCGCCGCAACTTCCAGCGCTCCGGAGTGCTGGCCCTGGAATACCAGATCGTTCCCGAGGAATTCTTCGCCTGGTGCGCGCAGAACGGCCAGGAAAACAACTCGACGGCACGCGGCGAGTATGTCTCCGAGCGCTTGAGCGCGGTGCACAACACGGAGGCCTAGCAGCGTGGCTTGCGTACCCCCGTCGGGTGACAAGGTGTATCGGAAATTGTCGCGAAGGCGACAAGTTGTGAGGCTGGGTTGCAAGGGATGACAGTTTTTCGCGACGCCTACAGATGGCATCGCTTTTGCGTTGTGATGCATATTGTCCTTTAACGTCACCCAACATGAGCGCCGATCAAAAGCCGTCATTTCACTGTTTGCCAGCCAGTGCTGCGGCTGCCCTGATACGCAGCGAAGCCGCTGCGACCGTCTTTGATGTGCGCGACATGGCCAGCTACCAGCGGGGCCATGTGGGCGGTGCCGCCCACCTCTCCGAAGAGCGCCTGCTGGCCTGGGTGCGCCGCCTGCCGAAGGAGGCTCCGGTGCTGATCTATTGCTATCAGGGCAATGCCAGCAAAACCTACGCACAGATGTTCGTCGATTTTCGATTTTCCCGGGTGTTCAGCGTCGATGGCGGCTACGAGTCGCTGGCGGCAGCCCTGAAAAGTCCGCTGGCTGCATGACGGCAGACCTTGTGCGCGACTGGGTGCAGGCGCATCCGCTGTCGCCGGGCGATGTCGATTGCGTTACCGCTGTCATGCTCAAGATTCTCGATGGCAAGTGCAAGATGGGCGCAGTGGACAAGCTTGTCATGGCAGCCCTTTACGACGCCGTTAAATCCCGCCCCGGACTGCGTTTCGGCGACGAATTCCATGCCCTCATCGCGAGCGCCCGCAAGTCGGCAGACGAGACCCTGAAAGACTTCATTTACGAGAAACGCGTGCTGGCCGAAACCGCCATTTCCCGTCCGGTGATGAAAGCCTTCAAAGCCATGATCCGCCAGCAAGGCCTCTTTGCCGGCATGCCCAGCGAGGAAGAAAGCGAATGACCATGAAGTTCTACATGACGCCGGGTTCTTGTTCGACCGGCATTCACATCCTGCTCGAGGAGTGCGGTCTGGTCTTCGAGGCCTACATCATCGACCTGCTGGCCGGCGACCAATACAAGAAGGAATACGCTGCGATCAACCCGAAAGGCAGCATTCCGGCGCTGCTTCTCGACGACGGGACCGCACTCACCGAGTTCTCTGCCATCGCCTGGTGGCTGGGCCGCAGTTACCCGAAGCGCAAACTGCTGCCGGAAAGTCTGAAGGACGAGATACAGGTGCTGAGCGTCATGAACTATGCCGTGCATACCTTGCATACTCAGGGCTTTGCCCGCATTTTCACGACCGAGCGCTTTGCGCCGAGCAGTGCCGACCACGAATCCGTCAAGGCCCAGGGGCGGCAGATCATCGACAAGGCCTTCGCCATCGTCAATCGCGAACTGGCCGGGCGGCAATATGTGGTCGATCATTTCACCATCGCCGACGCGGCCCTGTTTTATGTCGAGTTCTGGGCCGAGCGCATCGGCATACCGCTACCGGAAAACTGCGCGGCCCACTATCGGCGCATGCTGACCCGGCCAGCCGTGCGGCAGGTGCTGGCGGAAGAGGGCTACGCTTCGGTCCTGCGTTGATACCTAGGTGCGGGCGGCATGTCGGGCTGAATTGACCTGAAGCGAGAAGCCGCTTCAAGGAGTGTTCCCACGCTGAAATTTTGTCAATAACTCATGGGTGAATCGATCTCATAATGCGTAATTACGGCTATAGTGTCACCCCGTAATTCATAATCACAGCAGAGGAGAGACCTCAATGAGTAAAAAAGTTGCTTACGTAACCGGTGGTATGGGTGGCATCGGAACCTCTATTTGCCAGCGTCTTGCCCAGGATGGCTATACCGTGGTGGCCGGTTGCGGCCCCAATTCGCCGCGCAAGGATCGCTGGCTGGCCGAGCAGAAAGCTCTCGGTTTCGACTTCATCGCTTCGGAAGGCAATGTCTCCGACTGGGACAGCACCAAGGCCGCCTTCGACAAGGTCAAGGCTGAAGTCGGCGAAATCGACGTGCTGGTCAACAACGCCGGCATCACCAAGGATGGCCAGTTCCGGAGAATGAGCATCGATGACTGGAAAGCCGTCATCGATACCAACCTCAATTCCTTGTTCTTTGTCACCAAGCAGGTCGTCGATGGCATGCTCGATCGCGGCTGGGGCCGGATCATCAATATTTCGTCGATGAACGGCCAGCGCGGCCAGTTCGGCCAGACCAACTACTCCACTGCCAAGGCCGGCATGCACGGCTTCACCATGGCGCTGGCGCAGGAAGTTGCCGCCAAGGGCGTCACCGTCAATACCGTTTCTCCGGGCTATGTCGGTACCGAAATGGTGCGGGCGATCCGCGAAGACGTGCTGGAAAAGATCGTCGCGACCATTCCCGTCAAGCGCCTTGGCGAGCCGGAAGAAATCGCCTCCATCGTTTCCTGGCTGGCCTCGCAGCAATCCGGTTTCACCACCGGTGCCAATTTTGCCTGTAACGGCGGCAATCATATGGGCTGAGGCTCATAGCAGGTTCAAGCTGGAAAGAAAAAGCCCTGTAACATGCACAGGGCTTTTTTTCGTCCGTCCAATCCTGCTGCCCCACGAGATTCCATGATCGCCAATCCAGAACGCTTCAACGCCGCCATCGCCCTGTTCGATGCCGCCAATGCGCAAGACCCCAACCGGGACGAAGGGCTGCCGAAAGAATTGTTGTACGCCCGGCGCATGACCGACATGATCGGCCGCTTTGCCCCGGAGGCCAGCGAGATTGCCCAACTTGCCGTGCGCGCCCAGCACATTCAGCGATGGACGGTGCCGCGCAGCAATTACCCGCTCGGCAAACCCGGCTACTTTGCGTGGCGCACCGGGCTCTACCGTTTTCACGCCGAAACTGCTGGTGAGTTGATGTGGCAGGCCGGTTACGACGACGCGATGATAGCTGCAGTCAAGGTGGCGATCAGCAAGCAGGACATCAAGACCAATCCCGATACGCAGATGCTGGAGGATGTCAGCAGCCTGGTTTTCATCGAACACTACATGCTTGGCTTTGCCAGCCAGAAGGCTGATTACAGCGAGGAAAAGTGGCTCGGCATCATCCGCAAGACGTGGAAGAAAATGTCCGGGGGCGCGCATACCTTTGCGACGAGTGGCGGGATCAAACTGCCGGAGGAGCTGCTGCCTTTGATCCTGAAGGCGATTGCCGAGGGGTGATGGCCGGCAGGCTGGCGGTCTAGAGCGCTACGGCGTACCAGGTAATCGTGCCGCTGGTGCAGGCAGCGCCGAGCGCCCGTCCGGATGCGGCGTTCCCGTCATCGATGCTGGCATCAACTTCACCGGCAAGCTCACAGGGCAAGGCCGAGAAGATGATAGCGTTGCGAGCCGCAGGATTGGCTGCGGCAAAGCCTGAAACCAGCGTCTCGGCTGTTGCTTTCGACACCACGTGAACCGGCCCGAAAGAGGTGGCGATCAGGTTCAAGGGATCGCTGCGATTGATTTTCGACAGGTAGCCG
>CAIYYE010000472.1 GCA_903930395.1 uncultured beta proteobacterium | reverse complement strand
CGGCTACGAAGAAGTCGAAATCGATGCCGGTGGCAGGGCCTTGCGCAGCCTCAAACGAATTCCGCCGGTCTCCGGCAACAATCTGGCACTGACGCTGGATGCCAAGCTCCAGCAGATCACCGAACAGGCCTTCGGCGACCGCAAGGGTTCCCTCGTCGCCATCGACCCGAAAACCGGTGGCATCCTGGCCCTCGTCTCGACGCCGACCTACGACCCCAACCTCTTCGTCGACGGCATCACGCCCGACAACTGGAAGGAGCTCAACGAGCACCCGGACAAGCCCATGGTCAACCGGGCCATCAACGGTGCCTACCCGCCGGGCTCGACCTTCAAGCCCTTCATGGCGCTGGCCGCCCTGGAAATGGGCAAACGCACCCCGAATCAGGCGATCAGCGACCCCGGCTACTACAATTTCGGCAACCACCAGTTCCGCGACGACAAGAAGGGCGGCCACGGTAGCGTGGACATGTACAAGTCCATCGTCCACTCCTGCGACACTTACTACTACATGCTGGCCAACGACATGGGGATAGACAATATCGCCAAGTTCATGGGCTCGCTCGGCCTCGGCCAGCGTACGGGCATCGACCTCGGCAAGGACGATAACGGCGAATCGAAGGGTGTTCTGCCGTCGCAGGAATGGAAGAAGCAGCGCTTCAAGAAGCCCGAGCAGCAGAAATGGTATGCCGGCGAAACGATCTCGATCGGCATCGGCCAGGGCTACAACGCCTACACGCCGATCCAGCTGGCCCAGGCCACGGCCACCGTCGCCAACAATGGCGTGATGTTCCGGCCACACCTGGTGCATTACCTGATCGATACGAAAAGCGGCGAAAAGCGTCAGGTCGAACCGAAGCCGATTCGCGATCTGCAGTTGAAACAAAGTAACGTCGACGTCATCCGCCGCGCCATGGTCGGCGTCAATAAGGAAGGCACGGGTGCCCGCGCTTTTGCTGGTGCCCCCTATGAAGCAGCCGGCAAGACAGGGACGGCGCAGGTCTTTTCGCTGAAGGGCGCCCAGTACAAGGAGGGCAGCACCAAGAAGGAACTGCGCGACCACGCCCTCTTTATCGCCTACGCACCGGCCGACAACCCGACGATAGCCCTCGCCGTGCTCGTCGAGAATGGTGGCTTCGGTGCCCAGTCGGCCGCCCCGATCGCCCGCATGGTCATCGACTACTACCTGCTCGGCAAGCTGCCGGGCGGCGCGGCCAAGGAAGACCCGGCCGCCGTCGAAGAGGATGCTGAAGAATGATCGACATCGTCGGCACTCTCCGCCGTAGCTGGCAGCAGTTGATCGCCCACATCGACTTCCCGCTGCTTTTCATCACGCTGGCCATCATGAGCGTTGGCCTCGCCACCGTCTATTCGGCCACATACGACGGCAACCAGCGCATGCTGTCGCAACTCGGCAACATGGGCGTCGCCATGACCGTCATGTGGTTCGTTTCCCGTTTGCCGCCGCAAAAGCTCATGCGCTTTGCCATTCCGCTCTACCTGCTGGGCATCGTCCTGCTCGTCGCCGTATTCCTCTTCGGAATCAAGGTCAATGGCGCCAAGCGCTGGCTGTCGCTGGGCTTCACGCGCATCCAGCCCTCGGAGATCATGAAGATAGCCATGCCGCTCATGCTGGCCTGGTATTTCCAGAAATACGAGTCCACCCTGCAGTTCAAGCACTATCTCATCGCCGCGCTGCTCCTACTCGTTCCCTTCGCCCTCATCGCCAAGCAGCCTGACCTCGGCACCGCCCTGCTCGTCGGCTCGGCCGGCTTCTACGTCATTTTCTTTGCCGGCCTGCCGTGGAAAGTCATTGCCGCCCTGGGCATCGCCGCCGGTTCGGCCGCGCCCATCCTCTGGGGCATGATGCACGACTACCAGCGCAAGCGTATCCTGACCCTCATCGACCCGACCACCGACCCGCTCGGCGCCGGCTACCACATCATCCAGTCGACCATCGCCATCGGCTCCGGTGGCGCCATAGGCAAGGGCTATCTGAACGGGACGCAGACGCACCTCGAATTCATTCCGGAAAAGCACACCGACTTCATTTTCGCGGTCTATTCCGAAGAATGGGGCCTGCTCGGCAACGCCCTGCTCGTTTTCCTCTACACCCTGCTCATCGGTCGCGGCCTGATGATCGCCTCGGCCGCACCGACCACCTTCTCGCGCCTGCTCGCTGGCGCCATCACGCTCGGCTTCTTCACCTACGCCTTCATCAACATGGGCATGGTCAGCGGCATCCTGCCCGTCGTCGGCGTCCCGCTGCCCTTCATGAGCTACGGCGGCACGGCGCTGGTCACGCTGTTCCTGGGCATCGGCATGCTCATGTCGATCCACACCCACCGCATGCTGGTCAAGAAATGAGGGCGGGTCGGAAGTTGGGAGTAACGAGCAGCAAGTACCTCGGTCTGCTTGCCGGGTTGCTGCTCCTGCTCGCCGGCTGCGGCGGCATCGCACCGAAAATAGCGGAGGCTCCGGTCGACACGCCCAAAGGGTCAATTTCCAAAACCCCGACACCGACCAAAAAGCCCACCGCCATCCTCAAACGCGGCGGCGGATTCTACAAGGACGACGGCCCGGCTGACGACATCCCGGACGGCCTCGAAGACATTCCCGATGCCGAACCGAAGTGGGAGCCGCTGCACAAACCGGCCACCAGGCCCTACGTTGTGCTCGGCAAGGAATACATCCCGAATACCGCCCTCAAACCCTACAGGGCGCGCGGCATCGCCAGCTGGTACGGCAAGAAGTTCCACGGCCAGAAAACCTCCATCGGCCAGCCCTACGACATGTTCGCCATGACCGCCGCCCACCCCACCCTGGCGCTGCCCTCGT
>CAIYYE010000471.1 GCA_903930395.1 uncultured beta proteobacterium | reverse complement strand
CGTTTCTTCCTGAACGGAGCTGCCGCAGAGGATGTGCTCGAGATAGGCATTAGGGTGTTTCCAGCGCATCTGGCGCAGGACGCGGTCGTGCAGGGTCAGCTAGGACTGCGCCCCTGCGCCGAAGCCGAGGTAGTCGCCGAAATACCAGTAATTGAGGTTGTGCTTGCACTGCTTGCCGGTCTGCGCGAAGGCCGAGGTTTCGTAATTGGCGAAACCGGCAGCGGCCAGACGGGCTTCGATGCTTTCCTGCATGTCGGCGCATATATCGCCTTCCGGCAGTTCGGGCGGGAAGGCGGCGAAGCGGGTGTTTGGCTCGAGGGTCAGTTGGTAGCAGGAGAGATGCGTCGGCGAAAAGCTCAGCGCCGTTTCGATGTCGGTGAGTGCTTGCTCATGTGTCTGGCCAGGCAGGCCGTACATCAGATCAAGATTGAACGAGCCAAAATGCTCGCCAGCCAGTTGGGCGGCCCGCTTGGCTTCGGCCGCGCCGTGGATGCGGCCCAGAGCTTTCAGATGCTCATCGTTGAAGCTCTGGATACCGAGCGACAGGCGATTGACCCCGGCAGCGCGGAAGCCGGCGAACTTTTCGGCTTCGACCGTGCCGGGATTAGCCTCAAGCGTGATCTCGGCATCCGGCGCCAGCATGGCGAGGGCCCGGAAGGCGGCGATCAGTTCATCGATGGCGGCGGGCGAGAGCAAGCTGGGCGTGCCGCCGCCGAAAAAGACGCTGACCACCGGCCGGCCCCAGATCAGCGGCAGGGCGGATTGCAGGTCGGCGATCAGGGCGTCGACATACTCACGCTCGGGAATCGTGCCATTGGCTTCGTGCGAGTTGAAATCGCAGTAGGGGCATTTCTGCACGCACCAAGGTATGTGCACGTAGAGGGCGAGCGGCGGCGAGATGCGGAATTCCAGCGCGGTGCCACTTGTCGCCGCGGCTTTCTCGGCAAAAATCGGGATGGTTCGGGCCACGAACTTACAACGTCGGCAGGCGGGCGATCAGTTTCTGCATGGCCTGACCGCGATGCGACAACTGGTTCTTGATCGCGCCATCCATTTCGGCCGCGGTCTGGCAGTGCGTCGGCACATAGAACAGCGGGTCGTAGCCAAAACCATCGGCACCGCGCTGGGCTTCGAGGATGGTGCCGTGCCATTCGCCTTCGGCGATGATTGGCTGCGGGTCGTCGGCCGAGCGGACGAGAACGAGTACGCAGGCGAAATGTGCGCGACGGTCGCTCTGGCCGGTAAGGTCGGCGAGCAGTTTGGCGTTGTTGCGGGCATCCGACTTCGGCTCGCCGGCATAGCGGGCCGAATAGACGCCGGGGGCGCCGCCGAGTGCGGCGACACAGAGGCCGGAGTCGTCAGCCAGGGCCGGCAGGCCGGAGGCCTGGGCGGCATGGCGGGCCTTGGTCAGAGCATTTTCGACGAAGGTGCAGTAGGGTTCTTCGGCTTCCGGAATGCCCAGCTCGCCCTGGGCGATGACTTCGAAGCCAAGCGGCGCGAGCAGGGCGTTCAATTCCTTCATTTTCTTGGCGTTGTTCGACGCCAGGACGAGCTTTTTCATACAGGCACTCACGAGGCCAGGGCGCTTTGCTGGGCGGCGGTGAGCTGGCGGATGCCCATTGTGGCGAGGTCAACGAGGATGCTCATCTGTTCGCGGGTAAATGGCTCACCCTCGGCCGTGCCCTGGATTTCGACAATGCCGCCGCTGCCGGTCATGACGACATTCATGTCGGTGTCGCAGTCGGAGTCTTCCGGGTAGTCGAGGTCGAGGACCGGGGCGCCCTTGTAGATGCCAACCGATATCGCGGCGACGTGCTCGCGCACCGGGTTCATTGGCAGTTTGCCGGCGGTGACCAGCTTTTCGCAGGCTTCGTAAAGGGCGACCCAGGCGCCGGTGATCGAGGCGCAGCGGGTGCCGCCATCGGCCTGCAGGACGTCGCAGTCAAGCGTGATCTGGCGTTCGCCGAGGGCCTTGAGATCGGTCACGGCGCGCAGACTGCGGCCGATCAGGCGCTGGATTTCCTGGGTGCGCCCGGTCTGCTTGCCCTTGGCCGCTTCACGCGCTGAACGGGTATGCGTGGCGCGCGGCAGCATGCCGTATTCGGCGGTGACCCAGCCCTGGCCCTTGCCACGCAGGAAGGGTGGCAGGTTCTCTTCGACGCTGGCGGTGCACAGCACGCGGGTGTCACCCATTTCGATCAGCACCGAGCCTTCGGCGTGGCGCGTGAAATTGCGGGTGATCTTGACGGTGCGGAGCTGGTCCGGCTGGCGTTGGCTGGGGCGCATGGGTTTCCTTATTTTGGTGTGTATTTGTCGATGGCGGAGCGGATTTCCTCAATCGCCTTCTCGATCTCGTCGTCGCTCAGATCGCTCTTGTAGGCGGGGTTGCGGCCGAACTCATCAAGGCGGGAGGTGACTTCGTTCTGGCTCATCGTCTGGGTCGAAATCGCACTGCTCGCGGTGTCGACATAGGTGTCTTCCCAGCGAACTGCGACGACGGACAGATTGTCGCAATGGTCGCCACCCTTGAGCTCTGCTTCGGTGAGCAGCAAGGGCACGGCTTGCACAAGGTTGGCATCCTTCAGGGAGGTGGCCATCGTCTCGCCGGGGATTTCGCCCCAGAAGCCGTCCGTGCTGAGGACAAGGATGTCGCCGTGGTCGAGCGGCGTCTTGCGCGAAAACTCGATTTCCGGCGGATGCGGGCTGCCCAGGCAGCTGTAGATCTTGTTGCGGTCCGGGTGAAAGGCGGCCTGGGCCTCGGTGATCATGCCTTCCTCGATGAGCAGTCGGATGCGCGAATGGTCCTTGGTCTGGGTCAGAACCTTGCCGTCGCGGCACAGGTAAAGTCGCGAATCGCCGGCGTGCGCCCAGTAGGCAACGTTGTCCTGGATGATGCAGGCGACGCAGGTCGTGCGCGGCGTGTCTTTCAGGCGGTGACGGGCGGTGTAGTCGAGAATGGCATGGTGGGTGTTGGTCATGCCCTTTTGCAGGAAACGGAAGGGATCGGTCAGAACAGGGCGCGCCTCGCGCTGAAAGGCATCGGCCAGAGTCTGGACGGCCAGCTGGGCGGCGATTTCGCCGTAGTGATGCCCGCCCATGCCGTCGGCGACGACCATCAGCAGGGCATCGCGCGAGTAGCAGTAGGTCGTCCGGTCCTCGTTGTTGGCACGGCCGCCCTGACGGCTTTCCTGATAAATGGTAAATCGCATTAGATCGGTTTCCTGAGTTTGTCGACAAAGCGGCCAATCCAGTTTGGCGCCGGCTTCGGACGGGGTGGGGTGACAGTTTCGACCAGCGCTTTTTGCAGGG
>CAIYYE010000470.1 GCA_903930395.1 uncultured beta proteobacterium | reverse complement strand
TGAATAAACTTCTCAACCAATTCACGAACAACGTGCCCAGCAGTATCGAAATTATTGCCATCAAAACTGGTTAATGACACAGCTATTGATGGAATACCCAGCAAATAACCTTCGGTTGCCGCAGCAACCGTACCAGAATAAATCGTGTCATCACCCATATTGGCGCCGTTATTTATTCCGGAAACAATAATATCCGGCAATTCATCGAGCATGCCGGTAACGGCCAAATGGACACAATCCGTCGGCGTTCCATTAACAAAGTAAAAACCGTTGGCCGCTTTTTTCAAATGCAGGGGCCGATCCAGCGTCAGCGAATTGCTGGCGCCGCTTCGATTCTGCTCGGGAGCAACGACGACCACCTCGCCCAGTCCGTGCAGCGCCTCGGCCAGGGCAGCAAGCCCCGGCGCAAAATAACCATCGTCGTTACTGAGCAGAATACGCATCGATCAGACCAGCAGATTATCCAGCGAGCCACCATTGGCGACCCAGGCTTCGACCCATTTCGGCTTGCGGCCACGGCCAGTCCATTCGAGTTCGACATTTTGCGGGTGACGGTATTTAACCTTGACCTTATTACCCGTTGCGGCCTTGACCTTGACTTCCTTGCCGAGCAAATCCTCGATGGCATAACCACGGGTTTTGGCAAAGGCGCGAACTTCATTCAGGACATTAACTTTTTCCTGCGCTTCACGACGTTTGATTTCGGCCGGAATCTGCTGCTGCAAATCGCGCAACTGGGCAACGGAAAGGGTAGAAATATCCATGTTTATCTCCTTATTTAAATGGGTGGCGCCAATTTAATTTGTTTGAAATGATTTATCAATGCCAACCATTAAAAAAACCGGCTCAAGCCGGTTTTATAAAATACTGTAGCTAGCCTTTTGATGACTGCCGGAGGGCTAGTTTACTATTATTCAGTCTCAAAGTCTTGAGCAATCCATGGCGCCGCCTTTCAGTCGTCCAGCAAAAACGACTTTCCGGAGTCCGGGTAGGCATTTTCCGCCACGCCATCGGATGCCCCGGAAACAAGCATTCCCTGCTCCGGGATAGTCTGGCGGAAAACCTGGGCAGCAGCGACTGCCCTGCCGTTCAGGATGGTCACCGGCAGATCGGAAATATCCCCAAAATCACGCGGCAGATTCGAAAATATCTCGATCCCATCGGGGCCGGTGGTGACGTGGATTTCCTGATCCGCTGCCTGGGCTGAGGGCAAGCCAGCCAGCATGGCGACGAGGTAGATCGCTTGCCGCCATCGAGGTGACTCAGTGCGAATGATTGTGGCCATCTTGCTGCATCACGCGCGCGACAAAGGGGTCTGTTTCCATGTCGCCAAAATCGGCGGCATCGATCTGGCCATAGTCGGCAATACGTTCTTCTGTGACCCTCGGCCAGGCGGCGGGTGATTTGGCATGCAATTCCCTGAGTGCAAGGGTCATCCGTTGACCGGGCCGGGTCATTTGCAGACTGGCCGGGACTTGTGCCTGTTCCAGCCACCACAGGTCGATAGTCTGACCACCGAGCTTGCCGGTATAGCGCACGGCCTTCTGACCGAACAGGGATTTGCTGTTGCCCTTTTTGAGTTCGCGCAGCAATGCCGGCGAGATGACCGAGGCGAGTTTCGACCAATCCGGTTCGGCATGCCGTGTCTTGATTTCACCCGCCGTGTAGTCGACCACGCGCTGGTCTTTATGGAATACGCGGCGATAGGTGTATTCGTTGCCTCTGACACGATGCCAGATGTCGTTCTGGGCAACGGCAGCATTGGCGGTTTCGATACTGTCGTTTTCGCGCCAGAGGTACCAGTCGGTGTTTGTCTGGTTAACCTTGAGATCGTAGCGCGCCGCAATGGGGGCCAGGGCATGGGCCGCCGGAGCAACCGGGGCCGCATGATCGTGATGTCCCTCATGAGCCACAGCGGGGCCGGAAAGCAAAAATGCCAGCAGCAGGCTGGCGAAAATCGGGGATTTCTTGGCGTACACCGGAACATTCCTCTGCGAAAGAGTGGAGCGCCCGCAAGCGCTCCGGAATTTCATCAACATACAGGGCGACGGCTCGGCCGCCGCCCGATCGCTGCATCAGAAGCCGAAGGCTTCCTTCATGACGTGGTAGATCCAGTTCTGCTCCATCGAGCCATGAACCAGATGCGCCTTCGGGCCCGTCGCGTAGATGGCGACATCTTCACCGGCGTGGGTTTCCGAACCCATCGGCACAACGGCTTGCTGCAGGTAGCCGAGGGCGGTGGTATCGACGCTGGTCAGGTCGGCACGAGCGCCACTGACAGCACCCGGACCATTCTGGTAACCCAGCGTGGTGTAGGGCATGTTGTCGCCAGCCTTGGACGGAGCCGTCGGATTGCCATCAACCAGCGGCACTTCCTTGGCCAGGCCAAGGATGTCGTTACCGCGATGCGGGTAGCCGGCGATGGTGAACACGTGGCTGTGGTCGGCCGTGACGATGATCAGGGTTTCTTCCGGATCGGTCATTTCCATGGCCTTCTTGACTGCCTTCGACAACTCGATGGTGTCAAGCAGGGCACGATGGGCGTTGCCGGCATGGTGAGCATGGTCGATACGGCCACCCTCAACGTGCAGGAAGTAACCCTTCTTGCTCTTCTGCAGCATCTGGATCGACTTTTCAGTCATTTCCGTCAGCGACGGCTCACCCGCCGGATCCTTGGCACGGTCAGCTTCATACTGGACATGTGACGGCTCGAAGAGGCCGAGCAGATAGTCGGTCGTCGCCGGATTGGCGGCATCGAACTGGGCCTTGTTCCAGGCGTAGGCAGCCTTGGCGCCACGGGTGCTGACCCATTCGGCGGTCAGGTCGCGGCCGTCGTTACGACGACCCTTGGTCGTGGCGTATTCCGGATCGAAAGCCGTTTTCGGCATGAAGTAGGTACGACCGCCACCGAGTGCAACCTTGAGGCTGTTCTTGACGACCGGGGAAACTTCGATCAGCTGACGGGCGATGTCCTTGACGACGCCCGTCGTACCGCAGGAGGCCGGGATGTTGGAATCGGCTTCCCAGTCGCGAACGGCGGTGTGCGAATACGTCGCAGCCGGCGTGGCGTGGGTGATGCGGGCGGTGGAAACGACACCGGTGGCCTTGCCGGCAGCGGCAGCCTGCTCCAGCAGGGTCGGCAGGGAATTGGCGGCGATCACGGCGGCAGAACACTCACCGCGCGGCGTCAGGTGGTTGACCGAGAGCTGACCTTCACGCGCCTTGTAGCCGGTGATCATGGCGGTCATCGTCGGGGCGGAATCGGAGGTCTGCTGGTCCCAGGAGTAGGTCTTGGAGAGCGCGACGTACGGGAACTTCTCGAAGGAAAGACGGTTTTCCTCACCCGGCCTGGCATTCAGCTGGCCTTCGAGGATGCGGGCTGCCGTCAGGGTCGAGATGCCCATGCCGTCACCGACAAACAGGATGACGTTCTTGGCGCGGTTGTTTTCCGGCTGGATACGCCTGGCTTCATGAACAAAACGCTGACCGTTGTTGTACCAGTCCTGGACAGACTCGGGACCTTGCACGACCGGCGCCGCTGCGTGGACAGACAGAGCGCCACCAAGGGCGAAAATAGCGGTGAGCGCGCGCGCGATCACCTTGCGTTGCATGTGGTTCGACATTATTGATGGACTCCGTGTTCGGGGGGTTGGGGTGAGCATCGGGCAGGCCGGAAGTCAATTCAAGGCCTGTGCCACGGAGTCTAGTGGGCGATTATTTCCTGAGCATTTCAGTTTATTGACGCACCGTGGAATCTTCCCATCATTCCCCCGGAAACCGAAAAACAAAAAGGCCAATCCGAAGATTGGCCTAACTCGTTGATTCTCTTGGTCGGGGCGGCGGGATTCGAACTCGCGACCCCTTGCACCCCATGCAAGTGCGCTACCAGGCTGCGCTACGCCCCGACAAGCCGGCCATTATAACCAAAAGACTGATGGAATCAAAGCTCCAGCATCGCAATAATGGATTGCAGTTCACCGCGCAGAGCACCCGGCATATGGCCGGCCTCCGGCACATTCACCGCAGCGACCTCGACCGCACCGCCCTCGTCCAGACGATTGCGCGCGCCGCTGATCGTAAAGCCCTGATTATAAAGAAGCTCACGAATGCGTCGCACGAGCAGCACTTCATGGTGCTGGTAGTAACGACGATTGCCGCGCCGCTTTACCGGCTTGAGCTGGTTGAATTCCTGCTCCCAATAGCGCAACACATGGGGTTTGACACCGCACAACTCGCTGACTTCACCGATGGTGAAGTAGCGTTTGGCCGGGATGGGCGGCAGTTCATCGCCGCCCGTTGTTTTATGCCGCGGTTCCATCGAAGGCTAGCTCAACGTCGGACTTCAGCTTTTGGCTGGCGTGAAAGGTCACGACGCGACGCGCCGTGATGGGAATTTCCTGCCCGGTTTTCGGGTTGCGGCCCGGACGTTGCGGCTTGTCGCGTAACTGGAAATTGCCAAAGCCCGAAAGCTTGACGCCGTCACCGGTTTCCAGGGAGTTTCGGATTTCTTCGAAAAAAGCTTCGACCATGTCTTTGGCCTCACGCTTGTTGAGACCGACTTTTTCGAAAAGCAGGTCCGCGAGTTCAGCTTTGGTTAGCGTCATCGTTATTATTTCCGTCAGGCACGCAGTTGAGCACCGAATGCCTGTTCGAAACAGGACACCAGTTGCTGCATCGCAGCATCAACTTCCGAATCTTGCAAAGTGCGTTGAGTATCTTGCATAACTATCCGGAACGCAAGGCTTTTTTTGTTTTCAGGGATGCCTTTTCCGACGTAAACATCGAATAGCTGGATGTCCTGAACGAGGCTGGAAACCTGCCCTTGCAGACCATCAATCAAGGTCTGCAAGGCGAGATCCTGATCCAC